>NZ_JBQQCO010000034.1:0-20547 GCF_052246295.1 Piscibacillus sp. B03
AAAGATGCAAAATGCCTGGAACGCATCACCTTGATACATTGTGAACATAAGGGTAAGCCGTATGCCTTAATAGGGCACGTACGGTTTGATAAGGGGGAAGCTACGAAAGTAGTTTCCCTACTTTATTCGATAGAAACCGGTTAAATGTCGATAGAGAGGTTTGTTTTATCGATAGGGAGCGCGTGAATGTCGATAGAGAAGCTTGTTTTATCGATTGGGAACACGCGAAAGTCGATAGAGAAGCTTGTTTTATCGATTGGGAGCACATGAATGTCGATAGAGAGTTTGTTTTATCGATAGGGAGCGGGTGAATGTCGATAGAGAAGCTCGTTTTATCGATAGAGAGCACAGAATTATCGTTAGGAGCATCCCGAATGTCGAATTGCGGCGCAGAATTGTTGATAGAGCACTTTCATTTTTCGGAAAAAACCTTTCGCAACCGCCTTGATATGACAAAATTGTTTTTCAAGTTTGAACATATTAGTAACACTTGGCAATTGGGTACAATAAAGGTATGATATCAATTAAAACTTAAATCAATTCGAAAGGGGTGTGTGGCATGGCAATCCGTACCATAGGGTTTATCGGGTGTGGGAAAATGGCACAATCAATTATTAACGGCATGATTACTTATGGTGGTTATTCGCCCGAACAGGTCAAAGCAACAGCCGTTACAGATAAGACGATTAATTATGTAACGGACCGATTTGGCATTGAAATGGGTCATGATAACAAAAAGATAGCGGCTGAAAGCGATGTGTTATATTTAGCTGTTAAGCCATATGTTTATCCTGATGTTATCGAAGAAGTGCGCTCGCATGTTCGTGAAGACACGATTATCGTCACGATTGCAGTCGGCGTTACGCTTAAAGAGATGGTTAATTTGTTCTCATCAGAAACGAAAGTGGTGCGAACAATGCCCAACACACCTTCTTTCGTTGGTGAAGGTATGACAGCGTATTGTCCAAACGATAACTTAACGGATCAAGAGTTAGAAGACTTGCATAAGCTATTTTCGAGTTATGGAAAGGCTGAGATGGTAAAAGAGGACATGATGAATGCTGTTACTGCTGTTAGTGGGTCATCGCCAGCTTACGTTTATGTATTCATCGAAGCGATGGCTGATGGTGCAGTCAAACAAGGGATTCCAAGAGAATTAGCTTACGAGCTCGCGACACAAGCCGTTTATGGTGCTGCCAAAATGGTGATGGAAACGGGGCTTCATCCTGGCGAGTTAAAAGATCATGTGACAACACCAAATGGCACCACCATCCGCGCATTGGCTTCGTTAGAAAAAGACGGGTTTAGAGGGTCCGTTATTAAAGCGATCGACTCATGTTTTAAAGACTAATGATAATCCCTAAGGCTCTAACCTTAGGGATTTAGTGTTTTTAAGACCGTTTGAGTCATCACTTCAACAGCCTTAGGTATCGCATTATAATCGAATGTCATGTCAGGATGATGTAGTCCAGGTTTGAGGTCACAGCCGATACCTAACATTGTCGCTTTTAAATGAGGCCTTTTAATCGTATAAAAATGAAAATCATCTCCGCCCGTTGTCACGATAGGTTCACTTAAAGCAGTCTCGCCAACAGCTACTTTAATCCCTTCGCTCATTAGCTCAATCGCTTCATCATTCGTCACTGAAGCGGCTACGTTAGCTCCAAGCGCCAACTTAATATCGACCCCATGAAAATTAGCAACTGACTTAGTAGCATCCTGTAATTGTTGATATAGTTCATCCATCGCTTCATTCGTTTGAGCCCTTATATCAACAGAAAACGTCGCACTTCCAGGAATGATATTCACGTTTTTCCCGCCTGCTTCAAATTGGGTCATCTTAATCGAATGCGGAATCATCGGATTTACTCGCATATTCCTAATTAAATTATTCAAATCTGTTGCCACATTAATCGCATTAGCATTTAAATGCGGACGAGCCCCATGAGCATCATCACCTTGAATCGCCCCGTGAACAAACCGTGCAGCCCCGTGCTTAATAACAGGAGAAAACTCGCCACTTGCTAATTCTTCAGCTGGCCTCAAGTGCATACCGTACAAATAATCAACATCATCAACTAACCCTTTTTCAACAAATGTTAATGCGCCGTCACCTTTTTCCTCAGCAGGCTGAAATAAGAATCGAACTGTCCCGTCAAAATCCTTATTTTTCAAAGACAATAACGTCCCTAATGCAATCGTCATATGAGCGTCATGACCACAAGAATGATTGGCTTTGAATTCGCCATCAACACGTTGCCACAACGCATCCATGTCAGCTCTAACAGCTACAATAGGTTTTCCTGAGCCGATTTCAGCGACTAACCCTGGTATATCTGTAAATGTTTGTACTTGAACGCCTTCAGATTCTAATAGACCTTTTATATAATTTGTGGTTTCAAACTCTTCCCAGCTTATTTCAGCATGTGTATGTAAGTGATTAAAAATATCCTGGATTGTTGTCATAGTTGAGTGTCTCCTTTACTGATTTTTTAAAAGATTAGCACACTAAAGCATCTGTTTCAATATTTGAAAAAATTCTTTTATAATAGATTTTATGAGTGAGGGGGATCAACATGAAAGAATATGTTTGGTGGGCATTACCGATGTCATGGCTTTTCGTCATCTTCGGTCTATCAAGTCAGTCATCAGTTGAACAAGAAATGGAGCCATTTCTATCAACCTATTTACCACTTAAAAAACTAGAACCATTCTTAAACAAAATAGAATTTATATATTATGATAGAGTGAGAAGTGTTGAAGCAATGGGACTCGAGTCTTTTGTAGAATTTCTATTTCGAAAGCTCGCTCACTTTGGCGTTTATTTCATATTAGCAGTGCTCATTTTTATTGCAGTACAAAAGACACTACAGTCATCTATCCATGTTCAAATTTTGATCACCTACTTTCTGGTGATTCATTTTGCGATTTCAGATGAACTAAACCAAAGCTTTACGCCTGGCCGAACTCCTTATTATGGAGATGTGGTGATTGATGCGTTTGGGGGATTGGTTGGGGTTTTATGTATTTATTTATTGAAAGTATTTTTTAATAGTCTTAATAAAATTTGAAACTTTATTTTAAAAATTATACCATTAAATCAGCAATATTAGAAAGTGTGGTAATAAAATGACGTATGTAATTGGTATTGATGGTGGTGGAACGAAAACTAAAGCTGTTTTATGTGACCAACATGGGCAAGTTTATGCTTCAATTTCTACTGGACCAAGTAACCCTAATACAGTTAATCAAATAGAGCTTAATCAGACTATTAATATGGTTTTTAAGGAATTAATGGAAGAAGCACCACAACAATTTAATGAATGTCATGTGTGTTTTGCTGGTATGTCTGGTATTGGTGAAGAAAAGAATTATAATCTTCTAGATGGTATATTTACAGACGTATGCAACAAATACAAGATGGATTTTTATATGAATAATGATGCAATTAATGCACTTTATGCTGGTACCCTTGGTGAAGACGGTATAGTTCACATTTCAGGAACAGGATCAATTACCTTGTCTTTACATAATGGAGAAATGAATAGAGTGGGAGGATGGGGTTATTTATTTGATGATTTGGGAAGTGGATATGCAATAGGTAAAGACTGTTTAGCAGCTGTTTTTCATGATTATGATGGAAGAGCTATGCAAACGGGATTAACAAAGAAGGTTCTTAAACTATTTAATTGTAAAGAAGTAAGTGAACTTATTAAAGTTATTTATAATTCTGTTAATGCAAGATTGACTATTGCAAAGGTTAGTAGAGTAGCATTTGAATGTATTGATGAAGGAGATTTTGTTGCAACTCAAATTATACGAAATGCTTCTAGAGAGATTGCTCACTCTATCAATACTCTTATTGAAAAAAATGATAATAACCTTACAACACAGGTTGTGTTATCTGGTGGAATTTTTAACCGAGACGATATCATGATTCCATTTGTAAAAGAATATCTTGCAAGACCGGTAGCATTAAAAACGGTTCAAATTGAGCCAGTTTATGGAGCGGTAGTGGCCGCATTTAGAACAATAGGGGTTCGTTGTGATGAAAATTTTGAATGTACAATCAAAGCATACGAGGAGGGTAACAATGAATAGAATAGATAAGTTAATTGAAAATGCGATAGAAGATAACTTAATTCCAGGAGCCAATATACTCGTTTCAAAAAACGGACAAACTATCTATCGTAATAACTTCGGGTATAGAAGTATTGATCCTAACAAGCAACGTATGAAAGAAAATACGGTTTTTGACATAGCTTCTTTAACAAAAGTAGTAGCTACGTTACCTTCTATTCTTAAACTAATAGATTTAAATGAGATCACTCTTAATTCTCCAGTTGTAAAGTATTTACCTACATACATATATAAAGATACGACTATACAGAGTTTACTAACCCACACATCAGGGTTACCTGCGCATAAACCGTATTTCTTAACCAATTCAAACAGAGATGACATAATACAGAACTTATTAAAAGAAGAAAGAATTTCACAATTAAATGAAAAAGTAATTTATAGTGATTTAAACTACATTCTTTTATCGTTGATTATAGAAAAAGTATCAGACATGAACCTAAACAATTTTGCAGGTAAATTCATTTTTGAACCTCTTAATATGAAACAGACTACGTTCTTACCTCAGTTAGCTAAAGAGTGTTTCGCGGCAACTGAGTTCGATTCTCGCAAGAATCAATTTAAAGTAGGCGAAGTACATGATGAGAATGCGGAGGCTCTAGGTGGCATCAGTGGTCATGCAGGTTTGTTCTCTACTATTGAGGATTTAAGTACGTTTTGTAATATGGTAGAAAACGAGGGTGCCTATAATGGAACAAGAGTACTTTCGTCAAAAATTCTAAGAGAATCAAGAAGAGACTTAACTAAGTTTAGTGATCAGTCAAGAGGTTTGGGTTGGCAATTAAATCGTAATTTAGACTTACAATGTGGCCCTGCATTCTCAGAATATACTTATGGGCACACAGGTTTTACTGGTACTAGTTTGTTTTTTGAACCAACTCAATCATTGTTTGTAATTTTGTTAACAAACAGAGTGCACCTAGGTAGAGAAAAAAGTATAAGTCAACTGAGAAGGGATATTCATAGTGAAATCATAAACTACCTAAAATAAAATTTCAATTAATTAAAAAAATATTGATATTTTATTTTATTTATTTTATTATGTACTTAAGCGCTTACATAAAGAGGGGGAAAAGTATGGGAAAGAAAATATTGTTAATGTTATCAAGCATTGTTTTGTTAACTGTATTGGTAGCATGTAGTGAAGAAGGGGACGGCAAAAATGAAATTGTGTTTAACACAATGGAATTAAGTCCAACGTTTGATGACTATATCAATGGAATGATTGAAGACTTTGAGGCGGAGAATCCTGACATTACAGTGAAGTGGGAAGATGTTCCTGCTGCACAAATTGAGGAAAAAACACTTACCGAAGCTTCAAGTGGAGATATGTCAGATGTTGTTAACTTAAACCCGCGTTTTACAAAGAAACTTGCAGACGTCGGGGCATTACTAGATATGGATGAAGCTGCAAGCGAATTTAAAAATTTATATCCTGAAGGTCTGTGGAACTCAGGTAAAGTGGATGGGGTTTCGTATGCAGTGCCTTGGTATTTCACAACTGGTGGTGTAATCTATAATACTGAAATTCTAGAACAAGCTGGCTTTTCAGAACCACCTGCCACTATTGAAGAAGCATGGGAAATGTCTGAAGTTATATATGAAGAAACTGGAGCTATAGCTGGTGGTTATACTACAACAGCTTGGCAAGATCTATGGGTATTATTCCCAACGTATGGTATTGATTTGGTTACTGAAGATGGAACGCAAGCGGCATTTAATACTGATAAAGCTCTAGAACTTCTGAAAGATCGTAAAGAATACTATGATAAAGGTTTAATTCCAGATGACCTTTTATTAGATAATAGTCTTGCGAAAGAATGGTACGCGGATGAAAAAGCTGCATGGTGGGTATCAGGACCACAGTTATTTAGACAGATTAAAGACTTAAACCCAGAAGTTTATGAAAAATCTAAAGCTGCTCCATTCTTTGTAGGAGACGCAAATAATGTTTATTCTGCTATTCAGAACTTAGTTGTTTCGGAGCAGAGTGACAACCCTGAAGCGGCAGTGAAGTTTGTAGAATTTATTACTAACAAGGAAAATCAACTAGAATTCTCAAAATTAGTACCTATTTTACCTACAAACTCAGAAGCAGCAGAGGACGAATATTTCTTATCTGGTGAGAACTCTGAAGATCCAGAAGAAAAAGGTCTATACTATTCAGCTACAAATATCGATAAAGCAGTTGATATGGCACCACCAATCGGAAATGCTAATGAAATTAATACTATCTTAAACGAACAATATGTAGAAGTGCTTATTAACGATAAAGATCCACAGCAAGCTCTTGATGATGCTGAGGAACAAGTTAATAATTTATTAGCCGAATAATATATAACTAAAAAGGTTATTTGTATTAGACTCTATATGAGTTTTTCTCATATAGAGTCTAAAATTTTAAATGAGGGAGGAGAACAATGTATAAACAAAGGCATGCTTGGTTATTTCTATCGCCTGCAATGATTCTACTATTGGTGTTTAGTATCATCCCAATATTTTGGGTCATATATTTAAGTTTTACAGACTATAACGTTTTCACACCACCTGAATGGGTAGGAGCAGAAAATTATGCGAAGTTAATGGAAGACGGAAAGTTTTGGCAAGCTTTTCGTAATACTTTTTTATACTGGATAATGGTAACACCCGCTATTACAATTCTATCTTTGATATTAGCAGTTTTAGTTAATCAAAAATTAAGGGCTATAAAGGTTTATCGTCTTGCATTTTACTTCCCAGTATTAGTTTCTGTTGTAATAACGGCATTATTATGGAAGTGGATGTTCGCAAGTGATGGTTTATTCAATTACATATTAGGAATATTGAACATTGGCCCAATTCCTTGGTTAACAAGTCCAAGCACGTCAATGATTAGTATTGCGATAGTTACAGTGTGGCAAGGTATTGGATATTTCATGATTATATATCTTGCAGCGCTTCAATCTATATCACCAGATCTATACGAAGCGGCAGAATTAGATGGTGCAGGTTTTTGGAAAAAACACTTATCAATTACAGTTCCACTCCTAAAACCGATTATTTTCTTTGTAACAGTTATTTCTACTATGGGTGCATTTAAGGAATTTACATTAATGTTAGTAATGACTGATGGTGGTCCGTTAAACTCAACGACTACATTAGTATATTTAGTTTATAAAGAAGGTATCGAAAATATAAATATGGGGTATGCGAGTGCAATTGCAACTGTGTTATTTTTAATTATTCTTGTTATAACAATATTTAACATGTTATTACAAGATACAAAGGATGAGACGTAAGGAGGGATTATATATGAATCAACCAGGGTTAGAGCAGTATGAAGTTAAAGTCAAAAGCAATAACAAGAAGAAGTTTATCAAAGTGAAACATAATACGTTCAGTAAATTCGTTTCTTATTTTGTTTTAACATTGTTAGCTGGAATAACTGTTCTTCCATTTATTTGGACGTTATCTACTTCATTAAAAAGTTCGAGTGAACCTGTATTTTCGAATCCACCTAAACTTATACCAGAAGATCTTACAATTCAAAATTTCATTGAAGTATGGAATACACTTCCTATTCCAACCTTCTTATTCAATAGCTTTATCCTAACGTTTTTTGGAGTGCTATTTCCATTGTTATTTGCAAGTTTAGCAGGGTTTGCACTTGGAAGAATTGACTTTAAAGGGAATAAAATAGTTTTTATAGCTATCATTGCAACAATGATGATTCCAGTAGAAGCATCCATGATTCCGATTTATTTAATATTAAATGAGTTTAATCTCATAGGTACTTATACAGGAGTTATATTACCTGGAGCGGTTAATGCCTTTGGTATATTTCTAATGAGACAGGCGTTTAAAAGTATACCTAAAGAAATTGAAGAGTCAGCAATCATGGATGGAGCTAATATATTTCAAATGTGGTGGAGAATATTACTTCCCATGACCAAACCTATGTTAGCGACGCTTGCTATATTGAGCTTTATTGCTGCTTGGAATAATTTCTTGTGGCCATTATTAGTATTAAAAGACTCTAGTATGTATCCTTTAACATTAGGTCTATATAAACTTGAAGGTGCATTTTCTGCTAATACTCGTCAAATTGCTACGGGTACCATTATTGCCTTGATTCCAATTCTAATAGTTTTCTTAGCACTACAGAAACACTTTGTAGATAATTCTTCTTCAGGATCTATAAAAGGTTAGGAGGCTTTATGGAACTAGGATTAGAAATATTCATTGATAAATATATTGATAATTATAAAAAACAAAGAATCGGTCTTGTAACTAATCCGACTGGAGTAAATAGAAAGTTAGAGTCAACCATTGATTTACTAAATGATCGATTGAATCTTACAACATTATTCTCACCTGAGCATGGTATAAGAGCTGATTTAAAAGAAGGAGAAGAGGTCGAAGATAGTATAGATGAAATTACGGGTTTACCAATTTATAGTTTGTATGGAGAAACGAGACGACCAACTTCAAACATGTTAAGTAAAGTCGATGTTGTCATATTCGACATACAGGACATTGGTTCGCGTTACTATACTTATATTTACACACTTGCTTATATTTTAGAAGCTTGTAAAGAGCATAAAAAAGAAGTAATTGTACTTGACCGGCCTAATCCCATAAATGGATTACATGTTGAAGGTAATATCGTAAAAGATTCCTATAAATCATTTGTTGGGTTATACCCACTACCTATACGCCACGGGATGACTGTTGGGGAATTAGCAAGATTGTTTAATAAAGAATTTGATATTAAGTGCTCGTTAACAGTAATACCAATGGAAAATTGGGATCGATCCAAATACTTTGATGAACTAGATTGGCCATGGGTACCGCCTTCACCAAATGTTACAGGGGTTGAAATGCAGTTGCTATACCCAGGAACTTGTTTAATAGAAGGTACTAATCTATCTGAAGCAAGAGGTACTGTAAGACCTTTTGAAATGATAGGTGCTCCATTTATTGATGCTAGGGCAGTAACTAGTAAATTTAATGATTTAAATTTGAGTGGGGTTATCGCCAGGCCTGTAAGTTTTACTCCAACCTATCAAAAGTTTAGTGGCGAGGTTTGTCATGGAATTCAGTTACATGTTTTAGATAGAGATGAAATTAATTCCTTTTATATTGGCGCGCAGCTTATAAATATTATTTATCAAATGTACCCTGCAGATTTTGAGTTTATAAAAGACGAACGTTCAGACCATTATTTCTTCGACTTACTTGCAGGAACTAATGAACTACGTCAAGCAATTGTTGATTCTAATTTGGATGAATATCTAAATGGAATACGTAATGAGTTAGAGGCATTTTTGCCAACTCGTGAAAAGTATCTTATATATAGCTAGGATGATCATATGGATAAACTGACAAAATTAACTACAGAGTCATATAACGAAAAGTCGACTAATTTAGACCAGATGACCACTAGAGAAATTTTAGAATTAATGAATCAAGAAGATCAAGCCATTCCAACGGTTATTCAACATGTCATACCGACTATTGAAAAAGTCGTGACAGCTGTCCAAATAGCTTTTCAAAATGGTGGGCGTCTGTTTTATGTTGGAGCTGGTACGAGTGGTAGAATTGGTCTATTAGATGCGGTTGAGTGCCCGCCAACGTTCAGCTCAAGTCCTGAACATGTGCAGGCTGTATTAGCTGGTGGAGAGCAGGCATTGATGGTTGCAGTTGAAGGCGCGGAAGACGATGAAGATTTAGGTGAATCCGATTTAGTACAGAAACAGGTGAAATCATCGGATGTCGTTGTTGGAATCGCGGCTAGTGGAAGGACCCCATATGTCAAAGGGGCATTAAGATATGCTCAAAAGGTTGGGGCGACAACAGTTAGTTTAACTAGTAATCGAGGTGCCGATATCAGTGAATTTGCTGACTATCCAATTGAAGTTGTAACAGGCCCAGAAGTGTTAACAGGATCTACTCGTTTAAAAGCAGCGACAGCTCATAAGATGGTGTTAAATATGATTTCAACAGCATCTATGGTAAAAGTGGGTAAAGTCTATAAAAACCTAATGGTAGATGTGAATGCTTCAAATTTTAAGCTAAGAGAACGTGCTAAAAATATCGTTTGTGAGGCTACTGGAGTACCGTACGAAGAAGCTACACTTGTTTTAGAAGAAACAGGATATACAGTTAAACCAGCGATTGTCATGTTGTTAGCACAGGTTAATTTTAATGAGGCAACTTTACTATTAGACCAGTCAAATGGGTTTGTGCGTGAAGCAGTTAAACGATCGAAACAGTAAGGAGGGGAGACCCTCCTTATATATTGATTGATTACGAGTCTTCACTTTCATTATAATTAAAGAGTGATATGAAGTTTTTACCTAGAAAGGGGCTAGCTAGTAGATGGGTCAAGTAAAAGCAGGGATTTTCATGCTTAAAGAAATGAAAGATAAACTGCCTCCATCAGAGCGAAAAATAGCGCAATATATATTAGAAAACCCTGAAAAGGCGATTAATATGACAGCGACGGACTTGGGTAAAGAAAGTGAGACAAGCAGTGCAGCTGTTATTCGGCTTTGTAAATCGCTTAACCTTAAAGGTTTTCAAGAGCTGAAAATTCGTATTGTAGGGGATCTTAATAAGAAAGAGGTTATCGAATTTCGGGACATTGAATCTAATGAACCCGTTTCCTCTATTATCGATAAAGTGACGACCAACAGTACTCAAACCATACAAGAAACCGCGGAACTATTGGATAATAATAGTCTAAATGAAGCCGTTAATTTTTTATTAAACGGTAAAAGAGTTCACTTCTTTGGAGTTGGGGCTTCAAGCATCCCTGCCATTGATGCTCATCAAAAGTTTTCTAGAATTAATTATAATGCTTCTGTTTTTACAGATTTACATATGGCGGCAACTGTAGTGGCTAATGCGACAGAAGATGATGTCGTTGTAGGCATATCATTTTCTGGAGAAACTCATGAGGTCGCTAAGGTTTTGGAATTAGCTAATTCTAAGGGTGCAAAAACGATTAGTTTAACTAAGTATGGAAGATCAACAGTAGCTGATCAAGCGGATGTAAGCTTATATACGTCTGCCACTAAAGAGGCAACGTTTCGTAGTGGAGCCACTTCGTCACGCTTAGCGCAATTACATGTGATTGATATACTCTTTATGTGTGTTGCTTCTAGGTCTTATGAACAAACGGTCAATTACTTAGATTCCACTCGTGATGCGATTAAGAACTTAAATCAAAAAGTTAAAAAGAAAAAGTAAATTCCACTTTCCCAGTGCAGGGGAAGTGGAATTTTTCGTAAAAACAGGGGAAGTGTACGCGAAACCGGGAGAAGTGTACGTTAACCGAAGAGAACAATTGATTTCCATTTGAAATAAGTAAAAAGTCAGCTAACCGTGGTCAGCTGATTTTTCTACTTTTTAATCTATAGCTTCTAACAAAAAGTCCGCTAAATGCACAGCTCTAACGAAGTCCGTCTTGCCTTCACGTTCAATTCCTAATTTAATCTGAATTAAACAGCCGGGGTTAGAGGTGACAATTGTTTGGGCGTGTGTTTGGTCGATCTTTTCCATTTTACCATCGAGTATTTGCATGGACATCTCTGGCTGAGTGATATTATAAATTCCTGCTGATCCACAACAAGAATCAGCTTGTTGCATTTCAACGTAGTTAACGCCTTCAACTGCTTGAATAAGTTCTCGTGGCTCTTTGTAAACCCTCATCACATTTCGTAGGTGACAAGAATCTTGATAAGTAACTGTTTGAGTGGGTAGCTTAAAATTATGTGTTTCTATTAAATTAAGTCTCGTTAAAATGGTTGAGAAATCAACTATTTTTTCAACAAAATGTTTTGCTCGCGTTGCCCAAGCTGGGTCACCCTTGAGTAAGTGGTCATAATCGTGTAAGAATGCCCCGCAACCACCCGCATTCGTAATAATAAAATCACAATCTATGGATTCGAACGCTTCGACGTTTTGCTTAGCAAGCTGAACCGCACCTTGTTGTTCACCACTATGTCCATGAAGAGCGCCACAACAGCTTTGTGTATCAGGTATGACAACATCACAACCAGCTTTATTCAATAGCTTGATGGTTGACTGGTTCGTCTCCTTAAACATTGTATCCATGAGGCACCCTTTAAACATGGCAACTGTTGCTTTAGTTCCGCTTTCAGCTTTAAAAATAGCCTCGACATTTTTTGATTTGGTGACTTTAGGCAGAGCTCGTTCCATTTGTTGCATGTGCTTTGGAAGTAGCTTCATGAACCCTAGCTTTCTAGTTGTTTTTTGTAGACCTGATCTTTGATAGAATCCGAGTAGACTTGTCGCTTGTTCCATTCGTTTCTGGTTAGGGAAAAGGTGAGTAAATACTGTTTTACGAACAGCCTTTTCTTTAATTGAATGATTTTTTTGCTCGTTAAAAATGGCACGTGATTCTTCAAGTAATTGTCCATAATTAACTCCAGCTGGACATGCGGGCTCACACGCACGACAACCTAAACACACATTCAACGATTCTTCTACTTCTTCATATGATTCGATCTCTCCATCACGAACTGCTTTCATCAGAGCGATTCGGCCTCTTGGGGAATGGACTTCGTTCTTTGTTTCGACATAGGTCGGGCATGCGGGTAAGCAGAATCCGCATCGCATACAATTAAGAAGTTCATTTTCTTTAATTCGTTCTTCAAATTCTCTTTGAATCGTCTTCATATTTAACACCTCAAACTATCAATCGTTTTCGGGTTTCTTTCGCAAACATTTTTCCGGGATTCATAATATTCTCGGGATCAAATGCTGCTTTTAAGTTTTTCATTACCTCTAAACCTGCCTCGCCAACTTTCCAGGCTAAATATGGCGATTTCATTTCCCCAACACCATGTTCGCCTGTAATCGTTCCACCAAACTCAATTGCGTAAGCAAAGATCTCTTCAAAAGCTTTTTCGACGCGCTCCATTTCAGTTTTGTTGCGAGCATCCGTCATGCAGGTAGGATGAAGATTCCCATCACCGGCATGCCCAAAAGTAGCAATCTTAACAGCGTGTTTTTTAGCTATTTCATTTATTTTTCTTACCATAGGTGCAATTTCTGACCTGGGTACCGTCGCATCTTCTAATATAGTAGTTGGACTTAATCTAGCAATAGCTGATAAAGCTGCTCTACGTCCTTCTCTTAGACGGTCAGCTTCTTCCTCTGATTGTGCTATTTGTACGTTGATGGCGCCCTCATTTTTACAAAGTGAAGCTATTTGTTCGATATCGTTTGTTACGATTGATGGTGGGCCATCTTGTTCAATCAATAAGACAGCTTCAGCATCTGTTGGTAGTCCAAGCTTTGAATATTCTTCAACAGCGTGAATCGTTGCTTGATCCATAAATTCTAGTGTGGCGGGTGTCATTTTATGAGCAATAATGCTAGAGACCGTCTTAGATGCTTGATCAATAGATTCATAGATGGCGAGTAGCGTTTGTTTAGCCTCTGGTTTTGGTATCAGTTTTAAAGTCGCTTCAGTTATAATCCCAAGCGTTCCTTCTGAACCGACCAATAATTTTGTTAAGTCATATCCTGCGACATCTTTTGCAAGCTTTCCACCAGTACGAATGACCTCTCCGTTTGGTAAAACGACTTCTAGGGCCAATATGTAATCTTTCGTAACGCCGTACTTTAAACCACGAAGTCCACCTGAATTCTCATTGATGTTCCCACCGATCGTTGATATTTTCATAGAGCTTGGGTCTGGCGGATAAAAAAGCCCCTTTGCTTCAACGGTGTCACAGATCGTTTTCGTAATAACTCCAGGTTGCACGGTAATCGTTAGATTCTCTTCATCTATTTCTAAAATTTGATCCATTCTATGAAATAAAATGACGAGGCCACCTTGTGTCGGTGTGGTACCTGCAGCTAGATTTGTTCCTGAACCACGAGGAACGATCGGTACTTTATGTTCTTTACATAGTTTAACGATTTGTGATATTTCTTCTGTATTTTTTGGACTTGTAACCACATCAGGCTTACTCTGGAAATTAGGTGTTGCATCATAAGAGTAAGCTATAAGTCCACTTTCTCTTTGTTCGACATGTGATTCTCCAACAATGTCTATTAAACTTTTAATAAAAGAATCACTAACCATGAACAACTCTCCCTTTATTAATCTTATATTTTATTATAATATGAATGTAGATGTAATGAAATAATATTACGAAAATAGTTATAATTATTTAAAATAAAAGTTCAAAGGTGATTCGATGAAAATACTAATTAAGAACGTTAATGTATATACAGAGTATCATGTTATTCGAAATAGTTCTCTCTTAATCGAGGATGGAATCATCAAAAGCATTGGGGAAACTAATAGCGACGGTCAAACGCTTAATGGAGAAGGGTTAAATTTAATTCCAGGCTTTATTGATGGTCACATTCATGGTGCTGGTGGGGCAGACGTGATGGATGATTCGAGTAATGCGATTCATAAAATAGCAGAAACCATCACGAAAGAAGGGGTTACATCCTTTTTGCCTACGACAATTACTAGTGAACACAAGGCAATCGAGCAAGTGCTAGATGTTATAAGTCATTTAGATGATCACCGTGGTGCAGAGATATTAGGGATTCATCTTGAGGGTCCATTTGTGGAGAAGAAAAAAGCAGGCGCACAACCTAAAGAACATATTGTTGAACCTGACGTAAACCTGATGCAAAGATGGGTCGAGTTATCGAATGACATGATAAAGGTTGTGACACTTGCGCCCGAATTGGATGCAGAAGGTCAACTGACTCAATTTCTAAAAGAAAAGGGTATTATAGCTTCAGCAGGGCATACGGATGCAAGCTCATCTGACATAAAAGAAGCGGTTAAAAGAGGTGTTAGCCAAATGACGCATCTTTGTAATGCGATGAATGGAATTCACCACCGTGATGTTGGAGCAGTGGGGGCAGCAATGCTGATGAATGAATTAAAGAGTGAACTAATTGCTGATAGAATCCATGTGAGTGATGATATGCTTCAGTTAATATTTAATACAATCGGGTCTGAACGGTTGATTTTAATTACTGATGCTATGCGAGCAAAAGGAATGACAGATGGATCATATACACTTGGTGGGCAGGAAGTGACGGTAAAAGAGGGTAAGGCAACGCTTAATGATGGGACCTTAGCTGGCAGTGTCTTGACGATGGACCAAGCAGCGAGAAATATGAAAGAAGTAGCGGGGGCAAGCTTTAGAGAAATCATACAAATGACGGCCGTGAATCCAGCCAAGCAATTAGGAGTTTTTAACCGAAAAGGGAGTATAGAAGTGGGAAAAGATGCAGATTTAATATTAGTAGATGCAGATTTTAATGTGCACAAAACCTTTTGCCGAGGTGTTTTATATGAATAAATTGAGTGGAATGAAAACGTATAAGGTTCAATCCTATGAAGAGTTAAGTGAAATGGCTGCTCAATTAATTAAACGTAAAGTAGCAGAGAAACCAGATGCGGTTTTAGGCTTGGCAACCGGCAGTACGCCAACTGGCATGTACGAACGACTAGTTAATGAATATAAGCAAGGCGACCTTAGTTTTGAAAAAGTAAAAACGTTTAATTTAGATGAGTATGTTGGAATCAATCGAAGTCATCCTCAAAGCTATTATCAATTTATGCAACATCACCTGTTTAAGTCGATTGATGTAAAAGAGGAGAATATTTATATTCCAAATGGGTTTGCAGATAATCCTTTGAGAGAATGCGAAAGGTATGATCAAAAGTTAAAAGAAAGCGGTCCAGTTGATTTACAAGTGTTGGGGTTAGGTGTGAATGGTCATATAGGATTTAATGAGCCAGGAACGAGCTTTCAATCTCGTACGCATGTCATTAAGTTAACTGATTCCACTCGAGAGGCAAACGCTCGATTTTTTAAATCAAAAGAAGACGTGCCAACTCATGCGATTACCATGGGAATTGAGAATATTATGGAGAGTCGAGAAATCTTATTGCTGGCTTATGGTGAAAATAAGAAGCCTGCAATCAAAAGGTTGTTAGAAGGGGAAGTGAGTGAAGAATTCCCAGCAAGCATACTAACTCAACATCCTAATGTGAGAGTCATTTATGGTTGGTGAAAAGACTGCAACTGAGATATGAAGAGAAAAAGCGACAATAGGAAGAGCATTGAATGTAAATCATTAGCCATAAATAACACAACATGGTTGGTAGGTATTAGCGTAGTCAAAATGCAAGACTCCAGCAGGAACAGCACGAGATGAAAATCACGTCAAACGAACGACAGTGAGTTTGGGGAAGTTGAAGCCGTGCCTGCGGAAAGCGAAGCATTTTGATGTAGCGACATAGAAAAGCCGAACTTTAGTTGTTAAAGGTACAACCTAGAGTTCGGCTCTTTTGTAAGGTGTTATGTCTTCTAAACTTCCTGTGTTTCTTCTTTTACCTGACCTTGATAATCAATTCGTTCTTCTGTGTCGACATCAAAGAAGTGTGCTTTATTCATATCAACGCCGAGTGTAATCGACTGGCCAGCTTCTACATTGGAACGAGCATCCACACGGGCTGTGAAGTCTTGATCACCAATTTTCGAGTATAGATATGATTCAGAACCCATTAATTCAGCTACATCAATCATTGCTTCGAATGTTGCGCCTTCAGCTGTTTGTAAAAAGGCAGGTTCGTCATGTAAGTCTTCAGGGCGAATGCCTAATAGAACTTCTTTCCCTACATAATCTAGGTCACGTAACACTTTCATACGTCCTTCAGGAATTGAGATGTCATGACCTTCAATCGTAATAGAATTCTCATTTAATATCCCTTTTAAGAAGTTCATGGCTGGTGAACCAATAAAACCACCAACGAAGACGTTATTTGGCTTATCGTAAACTTCTTTTGGTGAACCAACTTGCTGTACGACGCCGTCTTTCATCACAACAAGGCGAGTCGCCATAGTCATCGCTTCTGTTTGGTCGTGTGTAACATAAATAGTCGTTGTTTGTAGACGCTGGTGAAGCTTTTGAATCTCCGCACGCATTTGTACACGTAACTTAGCATCTAAGTTTGATAAGGGTTCATCCATTAAGAATACTTTAGCGTCTCGAACAATTGCACGACCCAATGCAACACGTTGACGTTGACCACCTGATAAAGCTTTTGGTTTACGGTCTAGAAGCTCTTCTAAACCTAAAATTTCTGCCGCTTTTTGCACGCGTTCTTTAATTTCTTTTTTATTGACTTTACGAAGCTTTAAACTAAACGCCATGTTGTCATACACGTTCATATGTGGGTAAAGAGCATAGTTTTGGAAAACCATTGCAATATCGCGGTTTTTAGGTGCGACATCGTTCATTAATTCATTATCAATATAGAATTCACCTGATGAAATTTCTTCTAAACCAGCGATCATTCTAAGAGTAGTCGATTTACCGCAACCAGATGGACCGACGAATACGATAAATTCCTTGTCCTGGATATGTAAGTTGAAGTCTTGTACAGCATGTACGTCTTTATCATAGATTTTATTAATGTTTTCTAAACGTAATTCAGCCATTTGAATTCCCCCAATTTAAAAGTGTCAACTTAAGTTTATGCTTTAAGTAAACGTTTTCATATAGAAGGATTGCACAAAAAATTCAGATACTTTTGTGCATGTCTATGATTCTATTAATTGGATGGCTAAGTAGACGTCCAACATATCCTTGAAATCTTTTATATCTTTGTTAGTCAAATCTTGAAATTTTTCAATTCGATATTGAACACTGTTTCTGTGCATATATAGTGTTTTTGCAGCTGCGCTCACGTTGCCATGGTGTTCAATAACGGTCTTGATTGTTTTGATTAAATCAGGTTCATTTATACTGTCGCGTAAGATTGATTGTGTAAAATAATGACGTTCTTCGCCTGTGTATTTTTGAGGTAGAAGAAGAAAGAGAGCATCTTCTTGGTAAACGAGTCGCTTAGATGTGTAGTCTAATATTTGTTCAGCTATTTGAGTAAACCATTTATAAAAACGAGGCGCTTCTTCTACATTTTCTAATGAGTTACCGACTACTAACTTAATATTTAAATCTAGATCATCACTCATGACATCAATGATTTCTTCAAAAGGAATCGGCTCGCTATCTAAATCTTCGAGTAAGACAAGTTGATGAGAATGATGCCAAAAGAATAAGACACGCTTATTTAAAATTAAAGAAATAGACTCTTTTAATGATTTAGCATCGTAATTTTGATTCTGTAAGTTCATAACAATGAATCGAAAGTGGTTATAAGAGCCAGGAGCTTTTTCAGTTTCTACATTTAAAAACTTAAGCCAGTTTTTTTCTTCCTGTGTATGTAAAATTTCATCGTCTGAAAAAGCTTGAATAAGTTGCTTTTGTTCATAGTTAAGTTCTTGTTCAGGAATCGCATAAAGCTGTCCTTTGACACGAAATGTGAAAAAGCTTTCATCTTCCGACTGAACTCTACTAAGATTCGGGAATAACTGTTTTAACTTCTGAAAATCCATAGATAGACTCCTTTTGCGAGTACTTTAAGTCTATTATATCAGACAAAATTAATTGTTAAATTATTAAAAGGATAATTAGGTTTTGTGAATTTGAGTGATGAATTAAGAGTGAATAGAAATTGGGAGTTATAATTGTGAGGAGCGAAGGTGGCGACTCCAGCAGGAACAGCACGAGCTGAGAATCCCGTCAAACGAACGGAAGTGAGTTTGGGGAAGTTGAAGCCGTGCCTGCGGAAAGCGTCCACCGATAGCGAATCAGAATATTAATATAAAAAACCAACCGAACGAATTCGGTTGGCTTAATTTAGTCAAACATTTCCTTATTTCTGAGTTTAATAATTCGATAAATATGACTTACAATAACTTTACCAACAGCATAAGTTGGCACAGCGATAATCATCGCTACAATCCCACCAAATTTTCCTGCGAATAATAATAGGAAAATAATCGTGATCGGGTGGACGTTTAACTTTTTACCCATAACTTGAGGAGAAATCAAGTTACTTTCGATTTGTTGAACAATGACCGCAACCACAACAACTAAAAGAGCTTGTAATGGTGATTCAAATAGTCCAACAATAACCCCAGGTGCTGTACCAATCCAAGGACCGATGAACGGGATAAAGTTCGTAAACAAAGCGATAAACGCTAAGATTAAGGCAAAACGAAGGTCGATAATCAAGTACCCAATGTAAATCAACACCCCAACACAGATACTCACGATAATCTGACCTTGGATGTAGTTACTTAATGCATCATCCATTTCATCTAAAATTTCGCCAACTTCATATTTATATTTTTTAGGTAGAAATCCTATAATTCGTTTCGGTAAACGTTCGCCGTCTTTAAGTAAATAAAATAAAACAAACGGTACAACGATTAAGACAATTAATATATTTGCTAAGACACCTATGTATGTCGTGATGTGACTGGCTACATTGGAAGCGATCTCTGTTAAACGCCCTTCGATACCTTCTAGCCATTCCGTAATAGCTTGCTGATCCGGGGAAATTCTATTAAACCATTCACTATTTTGTACGGCAAGTAAAAATTGGTTCGCATCATCAATAAAGGTTGGGACTTGTTCTGCGAAGTTTTCAATCTGTTTTTGAAGCTCCGGATAGACTAACATCGTCAAACCAACAATTAATCCAATTCCTGTTAAAAAAACGATTAGCACTGCAACTGGACGAGGCATTTTATTATCTAGTAAATCCACGACAGGTCGTGTTAAATAATATAGAATACCCGCAATAATGAGTGGTGTGAAGATCGTTTGAGCTAAAACAAATATTGGCGCGAAAATAAACTGTATTTTAGTCGATAAAAAGATGATTAGCATGATGATAATAATGGCATAACCGACTCGAAACCATTTTCCATTAGGCACGTATTCACCAACTCTCTTAAAACATTTATCTCAATTGTATTATAGTAAAATTTTCTAGTCTACTTATTTATGTTTCTAGTTTTACCAAAATGATAGGAATTAAACATAAAGAAACCGTGAACTATAATGCTCACGGTTGATGGTGTTTATAAATTTGGTCGTTGTACATCAATAAAATTTCTAATCTCCCGTTTGCTGACACCCATCTCTTTAGCTTTTCTCATTAATAAAACCCATTCTCGATCCAGTTGCTTTTCAGTCGCCTTCTGATAATGTGTCATAATTACCATACTTCCTCCCCCAACAGATGAGGCAGCTGTGCTATCTTAGGTTCCACCCCTTAGACCACTCGCTTTGCGCCCCTTTTTTTCAAAAGGTTTGCCCTTAAACTGCATCGAACTTTTATTCTTAATTTAATTGTATAAGCTTTTTAGGGGAGTGTCAAAAAGTTTGTGTAAATGACGACGTTCCATCTGTATTAAGTTAGCTGCATTATTTATATGATCGACCTTTAGGTCGTAATGGTGGCTTCTTCTTCAGTTGCCAACCCAGCAGCTTGTT
>NZ_JBQQCO010000035.1:0-20346 GCF_052246295.1 Piscibacillus sp. B03
TATTTGTTAACGAATCGATCCCAATGATTATGTTTATCAAAAAATATGCGTCTTAGAATATTATCCATACTAAAAAAATACCACAGAACAGCGTTCTATGGCACAATTTTTATACTTTCTTATCTTTCAAAAAAGGAAGTAGATTTAATCTACTTCCTTCGATAAAATAACACCATTTGTGTGTATAACGGGTATACCGGTGGTCGGGTTCGAACCGACACTCCGTGAGGAACACGATTTTGAGTCGAGAACCGCCCAAAAATAAAGGACAAACCTTTATATATCACAGCTCTAACATCAATTTTTATGATTTTTTGCAAGTAATCCACGCTTGATTACGTTTATTACATCAATTTTTATCAAAAGGAGATGTATTTATTGGGAAAGAAACGGTTTAGGCGTAGGAATGAAAACAAAAATCTAATAGAATTGTTCGAGGAATTTCAGTTGGAGAACAAAACTAAAAACTTATCACCCAAAACTATTAGGTCTTATGAAAACAATTTAATCCTCTTTTTTCGATTTATTAAGCTTGAGGGCCTTACCTCCCCCTCGGACATACACAAAACGGTTTTGGAACATTTCAAAAGGTGGTTATTAGATAAAGATGTTAAACATACAACGATAAACACTTATCTCCGCCATACCCGAGCATTTTTGTATTGGTGCATGGGGGAAAATTACATTGAAGATTTTAAAATTCAATTAATCAAAATTGATGAACCACAAAAGGAACCATATACAGATGATGAGATCAAAAAGCTTTTATCACCACCCGATTTAAAAAAATGCGGTTTTGTTGAATATCGTAACTGGATAATGGTTAATTTCTTGCTTGATACGGGAGTTAGATTAAATACTTTAATAAATATTACTGTTTCAGATGTAGATTTAGAAAATGGAATTGTTTTATGTTCAACGAATAAAAACAGAAAAGTCCATTATGTACCTATAAGTGATGTTTTAATAAAATTGATTGGAAAATACATCAAAACATTTGATTTAGAAAAAGATATGTATTTATTCCCTAATGAAAGTGCAGAACAATTAAAATCACGAAGTGTCCAAAGTACGATTTCAAAAATATAATTATTCTCGTGGGGTATATAAAACATCTATCCATGCTTTCCGCCACACTTATGCTAAAAATTATATCCAACAAGGCGGAAGTTCATTGAAATTACAAAGGTTATTGGGTCATTCAACTTTAGATATTACCCAAAAATACGTCAATTTGTATTCAAACGATTTAAAAGAAGGTTATGATGATGTTTCCATATTAAATAAATTGAACAAAAAGAATAATGGTTTTAATCGTAAACGGTAAAAACATAAAAACGCACAGAAAAACATAATAATAGCAGATTAAACCACTTATGATTGCTCTATTCCTTTTTCTTATTGTACCAACTTGTTATATACAGTAAAGATAATTGTAGCTTTTTATGTTAAACTGAATATAGAGATTGTGAAAGATTGTTCTTAAACTAACGTGCAGTTTAGTGGAAGAAGCAAAAATCGGTTTAACTTCACTTTGAATATTAGGGGAGGTATTATGAAATTTCATGCGAAAAAAGACATGACTTTTCGAATCTTGATTTGGGGATCGGTATTACTTTTCTTAGGACTTTCTGTTGGACTATTCATACCGATTTACCATGAAGCGGGATTGGCCGCAAGTATAACTTTTTCTTTTATATTTGGGATTTTCGCCATCGTCATTTTATGGTTATGGTATCGAACATTTTACGTTGTAACAAATGAACATTTAATTATCCATATTGGCCCATTTAAACGCCGAGTTGAGTTGAATACCATTACAAGAATTGAAAAAACCTATGTCCCATTAGCGTCAAGTGCACTGTCAAAAGAACGTTACTTTTTATATTACAATGCAAATGATTATACTATTATTGCACCTGAAAATATTGATAAATTTGTTGTAGTTGTCAATGAAAAAAGAATAGAACCGATTGAGTTCTTAAAATAATAACAACTGAAATTGCCGTTTGCTATCGTTACAATGGTCTCGGAAATTATACAGCTTTATTGAGCTAACGGGAGCTTTAGTTGAACAAGACGATACCAAAACATAACACTTGGATACTAAAATCCAAGTGTTTTTGTTTGATATTTGTACTGCTATTTTGAATGTTATATTACTCAGCTTTATTATGTTATTTCACCTGTTTTTTATTTTCTATAAGGTATCGGAATTACATACTATCAATAATGGCGCCATCCTTTTATTAGGGAACTAATCCCTTTATATTACCGTGATTTTTATCGAATGTATCAAAATGATAGAATTGATACATGATTAGCCTTTTAAAAAACTTGATTAGCTCAATGTTTCTAACAGTTCTCGCTGTTTTGTCGTGTTTTATATGTAACATTTCAAATGGTAGATTTTCATAAAATGATACAAATTAATCTCTAACAACTGCCAAATAAATATTATATAATCTAATTGAACCAACAATGGTTCTTTGGATGTCTTACTGCTATTAATATCTAATCCTTATTGAATTGCACTTTCCATATTGGGAAGTGCTTTTTCTTTTGCATAAAAATAGCCCATGAAATCGAGGGAAATGTTAAACTCGAAATCATGGGCTTATAACAAGGAGTCTAAATGGCATTGGGTATATTTCATAGGAAAGGATCTTCCTTGTTCATTTGTTATATACGAAATCAAACAAAAATTTTAAGGAAATTATAAAAAAAATAGCCCATCAATTTTGATGGACACATTTCTCGAGAATAACCGTTGAAACAAACCGTAAAGTAAAAGACGAACCATAAGAAAAAGGAGTGTTCTGTTGTAAATGATAAACTTTAGCAAATTGTATTAATAATGTATTTCCACCTTCGTTTTTTATCCCAAACCGCTTAAATGGTTTTAATGTTTGGTCAGTATCAACCACGAACTCAAAGTTTTTGTATTTTTGAGAATTTGGGTTACTCACTTTGATTAGTGCATAATCCCCTTTTATTTTGATTTCATGATTATATTGATCTTTGTTTCTATCAATGTTGTATTCCACTAAGTTGTTTTTTCGATAGTTATATTTGTTTCCATCTCTATGAGCAATGTTGTCTGATTTCCCAATAATGATAGATTTTAAATTTTCCAGTTTTCTGTTTGGAAATACCCCATATAAAGTAGGTTTCGATTGATTGGTATTTGCTAATTGAAGGTATTTATATCCACGATTTAATACTTTATCCACGTCTTCATTGTCCACCATGATTTCAATTACAGTTCCTTTTTTTGTTGTGGAAGTGATAATTGAATAATCATCATATTTAGCGGTTAATTCTAATGGCATACATCATCACCCATTTATCATTTTTTCAAATTGACGTTTCTCTTCAACTTCCCGCTTCGCTTCATTGTCCAGAGCCTCCGCTAATTTTTTCATGGAGAAATTTACTTGTGCTTTCCAATATGAAACTGGATTCCGCTCCTTTTTGGATAATTTTTGTTGTTTCATTTCGATATTTCCTCCCGTTCATGAAGTATCAATAAATGGTATCAATACCGTTTGGTCTTATGGATTATATCAACCTGCCATACCAAGACAAGTGTCTATTCCGATTAATTACATATGATGTAAATCTAATATTGATTTCGTTACATCATAAACAAATTGAAAAATAAAAAATCGTGATAAGTGTTGAGCCTATCACGTTTCTAATAGATTTCATTATGTAACAATTCTTTTGTTTTGTTACATGAAAAAGGTTTTAAGTAGCTTTAGCTATAACTAAAAATCAAAAAAATAGCACCCGTTTTAATGGGTGCTTAATTATTCGTTTTTTATCAAATATTGAATAGCATATTTTAAACCTTTATCCAATTTGAATGACATATTATATCTTTGATTTGGGTGGAACCATATAGGCTTTATTTGTTCATCATGTTTTTTATGTTTATCATTATTTTTAAAATACATAATAAAATGTGGCATTAGTTCGTATGCTTTGTCTTGGTCAATTCCTCTTTCTCTGAACCAATATGGTAAATTCCTAAAAATCACTCTTTTGTCGCTATCACGTTCAATAGGTTTTCTCATCAATTTATTATGGTGTTCTAAAAATGACTCCGCCACGTCTTTCCATGAAATTCGGTTTTCATACATTTCCAATCCTCCTAAATATTTTTCATTGTTTATATACAAAATGATTGATAATATTTAAGGCTGTTTTAATTTTGCAGTATTTTAATTCCTATCGTTTCTAAATGATTTCATAATGTTTTATTCATGAAGTTAATTAATCATTGATAGCCAACAAAGCTATTTATTTTAAAATTGAATTTAATTATGTATCATTTTGTTAAATCAAATTTATTTAATAAGCATTTAGTTTAACAAGCATCTATCGTGAAAAGCGAGTTATGGTGGAAGAACATAATACACCTACCTACCAGAAAATCATGGAGAATTTCGTGATGTTAATTTTCAAATATTGCGATTTTCTGGTAAGTAGGTAAGTGTATCGTGAAAAGCTGAGAATGATGGTTTTCACACCTTGTTTTACACCGGACTTTCGTCCACGCCAACTTTTTACACTTACGAGCTTCCCAAAGTGCGGAATATATTTGGCGCTACCGTTCCCGTAAGAACAAAGCTCTTCCGCCTGACCGGTTATGGGCGTCAACCCCTAACAACTGCAACGGTAAACAAGGAAATCCGTATATTTGCAGTCTGCTGATTTTATTGCAACGGCTCAGCTCACCTACCAAGGTTATTTTTACAACGTATTGTTAGGCATTCCACGTTGGACAAATAAAAACGCCTTTCAACCCGTGCATTTTCACCTTACCACGAGATAAAAGACGTTTTTATAACCAACAGGAATATCCTTAAAATCTGTTGAGTAACTTTGGACATGATTATATAATAACCATGTAAACGCCGCATTGTGGACTTGGTGGAAATGCGGTTGAAACTCCGTTTCGTTATCAGTTGGCGCTGATAACATATGAAACGGGGTTTTTTATTTGTCATTATTCAATTATGTACCATTCATTTTTCTCAAGTATTATATAAGAACCATGATGGAACTCAACTGATAATATCTTCTTTTTTGTTTTTATGAATAATAAAAATGATTTCATTCGTTACTATCGTTAAGCATTTCAACGTAGCACGTTTTAAATTAATTTCGTGATGAAATACTATCAAACAAATTTAATTACAATAGAACGTAAATACTCGTCATTGGTTATATACAAAAATAAAATATTTTTTAAATGAAATTAAAAATCTCATGGAATTTTGTATATAACATACGGGTGAGATTAAATGAATAAACAACGATATGAACATTTAAAGGAATACATTGATCTTTTAAATATTGATGTTGAACGTGGGTTAATTTTGAACAGGAAAGCATGGCTCACTAAAAATGGGTACTTATCAATCAAATTAAAATACAAAAGTTATCGGGTGCATGAGGTTATTTTAACAGCAGCTGGAGTTAATTTAATTGGGTTAACTGTTAATCATAAAAACGGTATTAAGACAGACAATCGAATAACTAATCTTGAAGCGGTTACTCAAAAAGAAAATAATATTCATGCAATCAAAACTGGATTAAATTCGACTGAACATCTAAAAGGGCTTATTCCAAGAGCAAAATTAAATGAATATGATGTAAAACAAATTAAACAAATGTTATCCATGAAAAAACATACTCAAACGGAAATAGCAAAAATGTATGAGGTAGATGTATCAATCATAAGTAAAATTAAAAAGGGAAAGTTGTGGAAACACGTTGTTTAGAGGTTGGGAAAATGCGGGGAGTTTACGACTTTCAGAACTTGTAATAATATTATTAGGTAATAAAACTAAATCACGCATGATTACTTGTAAAAAATCTTTTAGAAAAAGAAAAACACTCCTAACAAAAAACTGTTAGAAGTGTTGATATAACAACGATTTCAAGTACCGGTGGTCGGGTTCGAACCGACACTCCGTGAGGAACACGATTTTGAGTCGGTTTCGTTCAATTTTCGAACACCGAACGTTTTCTTTCGTTGATATTACGACAATATGAAGCGTGAATAACGTCACACTATTCGTTTCAGTTCATATGATTCACGAAATCGCACCTTATAATATTAAAATTTGTCGTGCGAAATGTTTGGTTAAATAATAAATAAATTATCCGTATTTGTCAACGTATAAAACTAATCGATCGACGTATTACCCAATACTTCAAACCTTAATCGTTTGTATGGCGTTTCTCTAACCACAAATGACCACTATTTTAGACCCCTAATACGATTTTTGCGCTTTGATTCAAGTACCTTTTGATAATTCACCCTAACGTAATTTCGACGATTTTGGATTTCTTTCTCTTGATTCTTGGAATAGTAGTTTTTTCGGTATTTTTTCTTACATTGCTTACACTTCGAATAACGTCCGCCTAAACCTCTCTTATCTTTGTGGTATTCTTCTAGTGGCTTAATTTCGCCGCATTCCTTACATTCTTTTGATAGCATTCCTTCGATTACTTGAAGTTCGATAGTATTCTTCGCCATAATTAAACAACCCCCTATTGATTTCTCAATAGTAAATGTTGTTTCTAATACTGATTTGTGACGCTTGTAAATAAAAAATCGCCAATCTTTACGATTAGACGATTTTCTTTCGATAATCCAACAATAATTCAATTATTCCTTCGTTTGAAAGGTTTTGTTCCGCGAGTTCGTCAAGATATAACCGTGAACTACTTTCGTTATTTATAACTTCATTTTTGGGAAAATCCAACTTCATTAATATCGTAAAAGCGTTATATTGTTTTACTCTTTCGATTGGCGTTCCTTCTTCATATCCAATCGATCTAATGTCAACGTTTTTATCTTCGTTCATGATTCTCTTATGTGCTTCAATTGAATTGACTAGCAAACTATCATTTATGAACGTTTTTGTTTCCTTCATATCGACATTCCCTTTCTAGTTTAATTGACGATTGTTTCGAACTCACGTCCGTCTTCGAAATCATCATCATAAACAATCTTTATCTTCCAAGGCGGTGCCGTTTGTTTATGTATCATAAGGTTTATTGTTATCGAATTCTTTGAAGTTATTCTATCGGGGACTTCACTCATAAAGAACAACCCGTGTTCATTTGCGGTCTTCCCATTTATATAGAACTGTATGTTTTTAGCGTCTGATTCACCTGTGTTTTCAATGATAAGTACGTCCTTATATCCCCGTTTACTTCTACTTGGTGCATGTGAACGTTCAATACGCAAATATGCCTTTTTCTTTTCGTTCTTTTTCTCCTTGTTTTCTTTTACTGCCATAGAAGTTCTTCGCCAATTGAAATACAAACCAATTGCCGCAATTATGACACCTACGGCGGATATCACTTCTTTATAATCAATAATCCATTGAATTACTTCTTGAATCACTTTCCCCAACACCTTCTATCAATCATTAAATTATTTTCGTTGACAAGTTGTTCAAAGTGGTACATAATTCTTATATAATAAAAACGCACCAAAAGGGTGGTAATTATGAAGGACAAACAACTTATCTCATTACCAAAAAAGGAAAATAGGGAACTAATCGAAAAGATAGAAGACTTGGCAAAGAAGGAAAATCGGACAATATCCGACGAAATTCTTTCCCTATTAGAAATAGGATATCAAGAATACATAAATCGTGCAATTGATTCAGCAACGCCAAAATCCGTCGTTTCATTATTTGCGGGTGCAGGTGGGCTTGATATCGGTGTTGAAATGGCTGGACTAAACGTTATTTGGGCGAACGAAGTGGATAGCGATGCTTGTGACACTTACATTGCCAATCATCCTCATGTTTACGTTGAACGTGGTGACGTTAGGAACGTCAAAAAGTTCCCAAAAGCAGACGTTGTAATCGGTGGATATCCGTGCCAAGGTTTTTCTTTAGCAGGTAATAGATTAGTAACCGACGATAGAAACTATTTGTATAAAGAATTCATTCGTTGTATCCGCCAATCTGAACCAATGTTTTTTATTGCGGAAAATGTGAAAGGATTGTTAACGGCTGGTGGCGGAAGAATCGTCGAAGCTATGGTTGAAGAATACAAAGAAGAAGGTTATGACGTAAAATATCAGCTAGTGAATGCTAAAAATTACGGTGTTCCACAAGACCGTGAACGTGTTTTTATAGTTGGCGTTCGCGAAGACGTAGATTTCGAATATCATTTTCCGCTTCCAACTCATGGCGATAGTCTTGAAATGAAACCTTATGTGACATTGAAAGACGCAATCGGACATTTAAAGCCGACTGAAATCGGTGAATATGATAATAGCGGATTTTCTTCAAGGTATTTAAGCCGTAACCGTAAGCGTAATTGGGACGAGGTTAGTTTTACAATTCAAGCAAGTGGTAGACACGCACCTTTACACCCGTCTGGTGTACCAATGGTAAAGGTTGACCGTGACGAATGGATTCTTCCCGAAACGTCAGAACATAGAAAATTATCCGCCGTTGAATGTGCTTTAATACAAACATTCCCGCCTAATTATAAATGGAAGGGAAATCTATCTTCACAATACAAACAAATCGGAAACGCCGTTCCGTGTTTATTAGGGAAAGCTATTGCGAAGCCGATAGCCGATTTCTTGAAAGTATATTATAAAGAAGAACAAAACAATCAAAAGATTAGTAGAATCAGTTAATTGATATGAAGATTCGGGGCAGAAATAAAACTGCCCCCTTTTATCATTCTACAAATAAGCGTGACGATAGATATAAAAACGGTGTGAATTTCCGTTGTTGTCAATTCGGTCAATATGCCTTTCTAATTGAAGATTACTATTATAATTACTAACGTTTTCAAACTTCGAAACGAACGCAACGCCCGTTATTTCTCTTTGCGGACTTGGGAACGAATACATTTTCCTATGACGACGAACGCCGTCCTCGTATGTGCCAAATCCCGTTTCTTGTGTATTCGCATGAGCAAAAGCCCATTCACGGTCATTATTGAAATAATCACCGTCCACAACCGTATAATCCGCCAAGTATCCATATTGTCGTTCTTGTGTGTAACGTGCAATAACGTAATAACATTCGCCTTCTAACGTTTCACTATGCTTGAAACCACCACAAGGAATCGTTGAATTGAACTGTATTTGTCCAGTACCACGAAGTGACTTTAATTCGAAACCCACACCACGAATTATGTAATCGGGGTGGTCATTAGCACCTAATGTTTCGGGTTCCAAATCGTCAATACCGTCTTCGAACCAATCACTTAAAAGTTCGTTATTGCCTTTCAAGTAGATATTGGGATTTCTATGACGTTGTAGCTTAACGCAACTTCTATGAAAAACTTCAATCGCAATTTGTAATGCGTGTTCTTCTCTTGCGTTCATACATTCACCTCCCTTTTTACAACTTGCATTCTATTATACTATCGAAAACTATCATAAACAAAATTATCCATGACTTTATGACTCATCTATATAGAGCGTTTCGTTATTGATCTATTATGTATAGGCGTCGGATTATCTGTTCCAAACGCCTATGATTATGATTATATTAGTCCATTCTTTTTCAAGAAATCAATTCGAATCTTTTCCAAACGATTCAATTCGTCAGTGACTGTTTTTTGATACACTTGTATTGCTTCTTCTTTTGTTTCGAATGACCCGACGTGTTTTCCTTGGAATTGAACAATAAAGCGATTTCCTCTTTTCTTATACCCCTTCGAATTCTTTAATCTCGAAAGAAGAACGTTTTCTTTTGCGGTCACAACTTCAAGATTATCGTCGGTATTATTAAAAGTGTCTTCGTCCTTATGATGAACTTGAATAGAATAACCCGTTTCTTCTTGGAATCCTTCATACAACGCTAATTCATGACGCTTTAGGAAACGGTGAAGTGGTATTTTCCCAACATCACACCCAATCACCGCATAATAATCACCGCCGTTATTTTGGATTTTGTTGACCTTACCCGATTGTATGACTTCGGGAAGTCTGTTCTTTGAAATCTCGGTTTGAAATCCGTCTTCAATAAACAACGTGATGGTTCCGTTGTGATTGTCTTTGATATCATTGAATTTTCGCCACTTTCTCCAATTGTTTCGAACAAGAATCATTTGTTTAAACTTGGATTCAGCTTCATTAGTAGGATTGAATGAAACAACATTATTTTCTCTTAAAAACATAGTTCATTCCCCCTTGTTTGGATTGTTTTTTTATCTGTAAAACTCAATATAATAATGGATTTTAGTCAATCAATTATCATTCTCTATTTCTTCAAGATATTCTTTTTCAAGTTCACGAACGGTTAGAATGGGAAGATTAGTGACCCAAGCTATTACGAAAACCTTGTTAGGTTGGTTATTGCGAAGCATAGACGCCGCTTTTCGTTTGCGTGATTCATATTCACGTCGTGTCTTCTCGTCCCAACATTCCCCACGGGTACGGTGAACAACTTCATCAATATTAAAACCTGCACTAACTTCGGAACCAATGCCGTCAAGAAGTGATTCATTTTCTTTTAAAAAGGGTGTTTTTCTCATTTATTTAGAACCCCCTTTTGGATATAAAAATAAGGACGACAAAAGCCGTCCCATTATTTTTCGATATTATTCAATTCTTGAAACGCTTTTGACAACCGTTCCATTTGTTCAAACACCTTATATTGTTCTTCACTCATTCGAATCATTTCTTCATCTTCTTGACGTTGTTTTTCGAGTTCTTGTTTGTCTTTATCCGCTTGACGTTGTTTGTCTTTGGAATCCTTATTACGTTGTTCATCAAGTTGATATTGACCAAGCGTCATTAATTCCGTGTTGTTTAACGAATTCGGGTCTTTTTCATAACGTTCTTTTAGTTGCTTGTATTCGTCTGTATTTTTTGATTTTGCCGTTTTCCCATTCTTTTCGTACCATTCCGCAAAGTCGTCAACTGGTGTTCTATTAGGTTTTTGATAATTCAAATCGTCAAATTGATTCTGTTTGTTATTATTCATTAGAACCATCTCCTTTCAATCGGTTTTTTGTTCGCCTTAACTGAATCCATACGGCGTTTTGCAATTTTTATAATTGCTGTTGCTTCAACGTTAGGAACGCCTAATTCTTCGGCAATTCTTTGTTTGGAATATCCGATTTCTAACATTCTGATACACTCTTGTATAGTTCGTTCCCGATATTCTTCTTGCTTCTGAATCACTTCATAAGCCGTCATCATGTTTCACGACCCCCGTAATACTCACGCCTTATCATGAAAATTGACCAAACGACAACAACCGCATGAATCCATTCCATTATTCATTCACCCAATGTGGAACATTACCGCTTGAATACGTTTGTTTTTGAACTTGTTCTTTAACGCCGATTGCGTCCTTGTCGCTTGTAAATCTGATTGGAACAACAACCCTTTCCTTAATTGTGCTTCCGTAAGTTTCGGATTCAAGACCAAGTTCATTTAATACCGAATTAAATTCGTCATTCGCTTTACCGACTTCTTGTTTAATTTGACCCAGTTCCGCCAATTGTTTTAGGAATTCATTCCGTGCTTTTTGAACGTCTTGAATCTTGCGGTCATATTTTGTTTGGATTTCTTGAATATTCTTTTTACGACGTTCTTTTGCGAATGGAATGAATTTTTCCCTTGCTAGTTTATTTCGTGCTTGATACGCCTTTTGCAACATAGAATCAGTTTCTTTAAGTTCTTCTTCTTTTTCTTCTAATAGATTTTTCGCCTTCTCAATATCTTCTTCACTAATTTTGCCAATCAACAAATATTCAATAGATTCGTCGATAGTATCCTTGATTTCTTGAATTTCACTAAAAACCTTTGACTTTTTAGATTCCAATTCTTGAATCTTGTTTTTCACCGCTTTCAATTCGTTTTGGCTTGACATTAATAATCCCCCCTTTATTGAACTTGTTTATAATCGTCTTCTAACGCTTCATCAATAATAGCTTTCAATTCGTTTAATTCAGCTTCAAGTTCGTCATTTGATACATCCTTTTGATGATTTATTTCGGACTTAACTTCGACCTTCTTCGTCTTATCGGTTAGACCGACAATATCCGCATATAGCTGAATTGCCTTGATGTTTCCTTGTTTAGCTTTACGTTTCAAAGCGTCCAACACTTCTCCTTGGTCTTCCTCGAATTCTTCGATTGTGCGTTCTTTGATATAGTCTTTGAACGCTTGTTTGCGACGAATATTTCTCAAATGACGGTCAGTAATACCGTGTCTTTTTGCGATTTTTTGAAAAGTTTCCCCCGTGATTTTCTTTCTAAGAACGGATTCCGCAATTTCAATTTCTTTTGGCGACAATCCATATTCGGGATCGGTATAATATCGTTCTTTCGCCACTATAAAACACCCCCAAATTTTCGTTTTAGGTTTTGAATTTGTTCAATTTCTTCTTCGGTCACATTAAAACGATATCGAATTCGGTTCTCCAGCGTTTCGGATAATTCAGTTACACCAGTTTCGATTTTCGATACCATTTGTTGACCGACGCCAATTTCACGACCAAATTCCGCTTGTGTTAATCCGAGATTTTGGCGAAATCTTTTTACGAAGTAACCGTCCATACAAACCGCCCCCTTATTGACCTAGTAAAATACGAATAAATAACCAAAATAAAAAACCCCTCGAAGGGGGAATGAACAAGCGATTTGGTGTCTTTCAATTAATAGTTAAGCTAGAAGCCGTTTTGTAAGTGTAAAATACAACTTTTTTATAAAAAAATTAGGACGGCAACAAAAGTCACCGCCTAATATATATATCGGTTCGATATGACCAATAATCCAAACATCGGGGAACAATAATTTATATCAAGCCGCCGAAAGGAAAGCGGCGACCTTTTACCTTTTCATTATATCTTTGTTGGTATTTATTAATTAATTTTGTTGTTTAATTATTTATATATGTTTATATATGTAATCGTTGATTTAGTTCGACAAAGTAACATCTTGTATGTTACCTTTGGCGAAATATTATATCCTTTTTTGGTTCATTTTTTCTTAAAAAAGAACATACTAGCATGTTTCGTTTTTTCGTTATTCTTTACGTTTCTTACGTTTTTTTCGTATCTTTCGTTATCTTTCAACTTCACTCACTTTCGTTCGTTCGTTAGCTCATTTCATTCGCTTCACTTTTTTGTTTTTTTTTTATTCGTTTTTTTTCTTACGTTTTACTAATTACGTTTTACTTAACGTATAATACATTTATTATTTTACTCTGTGAAGGTATTTGTCAGGCATTTTTTACGAAATTTTTTCGTTAAATATAAAATTTTTCTATGTAAACAAAAGACGCCAATATCAACGCCCTTTCAACTTATCGAACTCCGATCTAATACGAACATTTTATACTTGTTTCGGCTGTTCTAACGTTGAAGGTTGTCGATATTGACGCCTTGTCGTTCGGGGTGAACTCTTAAAATAAGCGATATTGAAGCGATTGAATTACGCTAGAGTATCGACATTCCGTTTAATTATTTGTCGCAAGATTGACGAAAAGGGACGTCTAATGACGTTTAATGTGGGTTTTGTTCGTGGGGGGTTCGTTTGTAAAATCCGCAAATTGCAGATTTTGCGTTCCGATATTTAAAACCCGCTTGGAATCTTTATCGCAATAATACGGACAATGACAATGTTTCAACCGCTTCATTTTCGGAATCACGGCGACAATCGGAAATCGTCACCGCCTTTATTGTTTTATCGCTTACATTCGAATGTGTTGTTTCTATTGTCCGATATGTGACGTTAAATATTAAAAATAAAGACGCCGAATCTATTTCGACGCCTTTTCCCTCACTTTTGCTTTACGTTTAGCACGAACTAACGTTGATTTAGAAATCCCCGTCATTCGTTCAACTTCCGTATAAGAATTCGATTCCAACAATTTCAAAGCGTGTTCAATCTGTTTCTTGCCGAATTTGTTGGGACGTCCTTCACGAAAGTCTTCTTTTTGCTTTGCGATCACTTTTCCTTCTTGAGTACGTTCTACAATCATGTCCCTTTCAAATTGTGCGAATGAACTCATGATGTTGAAAATTAATCGTCCCGTTGGTGTATCTTCGACAATCCCCATGTTTAGTATGTGAACCTTTACGCCTTTATTAAATAAGTCTTCAATTAATGATGTTGCGTCTTTTGCCGACCTTGCGAATCTATCAAGTTTTGACACCATTATTGTATCGCCTTCTTTTACCTTATTAAGAAGACGTTCAAATTCAGGTCTTTCCTTTGTTGTCCCCGTTACCTTTTCTTGATAGATTATTTCGCAACCTTCCGCCTTCAATTGGTCGATTTGCGACTGTAAGTCTTGACCTTTTGTCGATACTCTAGCGTAACCATATTTCATTATGAATTCGCCCCTTTTAACCGCAATAATTTTGACCATAAGTTATGACCATTCGTCTAATACTGATATTATCACCTCGCCAAATCGTTGTCAAAACTTATAAGTTATGACCATAAAAATACAGACGTAATAGCGAAAGAATCAACGATATTACCATACGTGGACAATGTTCCTATAACGCAAATATAAGCGATTTGAGAAGGTTTTGTTGTTCCAATACGGATAAACATTAACGAAGGAATAAAAAGCGAATATAAAGCGAATATGGACGGATTTGAACGTGATATAAGGCGAATAATTCGACCCCACCACACGGGGGATAGGGGGTCAGAAAAAGCGAAAAAGGCGTTCAAAAAATATATAATATAATTCGAAAACCTTCGGGGGACATAAAGCGTTAAGCTTCGGGGGTTATTACGATAGCTTCACAACGTCCATAAAAAAAGACGCCTAGCGAATAGACGTCCTATTTTGTGGCAATATTATTTTCGTAATATGAAATTAATTCATGTTCGTCCTTCTCTATTTCGGGAATTAAAATCGTTTCAATCCCTTCGATTACTTCGCCAATATCTTTAAGACCTTCGAGTGTATAACGGTATAAATCGCCTATTGTTTCGACTATAAATCTATTAGATTCTTCGTCTAGTGTTGCAACAAATGATTTCTTTACCGTTTGTTGTGTTGCGTCAAGCATTAACCCCCGTAATTCCTTATCGTGACAAACCGCCAGTTCGAAGCGATTAGATAAATAAAAAGTTACCCCTTTTCGATTTACAATTTTGATTCCTTTGATTTCGTCCATATCAAACAACCCCTTTTCGTTTTAATTTATCTAAACGTGTTGTTTGAAGTTTATTCGTTGTGACACTTTGTCGCCATTTTTTTTTAATAACGTGACCCCACCCAACGGGGGACGCCCCCTATTCCGCAACTCAAAAACCGAATAAAATAAATACGCTATATTTTCGATAACTTCGGAACGTTCAGAGACGATTGTTGACGTATAAAAAAAGACGCCTATTCGATTAGACGTCTTTCATGGATAATTGTTCGGCTAGTCTATTAAACGCTTTATTGAAATCTTGTTTTGCTTTTTCGCTTGGTTCGTTACTTATGATTGTAATAGTAAATTTTCCTTCTTTCACAGTTCTTTTATTTACCTTCATGATTACGATTCCCCTTTTACACTTTTTGTTTATACGTGTTATTCGTTTGTTATTCGTGACTTACATTGTCGCCTACCAGTAACATACCCCCATAACGGGGGATGCCCCTTATCCGACAAACCCAAAACCCCATGAAGTAAATACGCAATATTTTATATAACTTTGGACGTTTTAGTGACGATTGTTGACGTAAAAAATGACGTCCCTTGTCGTGTATTTGGGACGTCTTAATCGTTAGGGGAAATAAAAAATTTCCTTGTAATAATCGTTATTTTTATTATATTCAATTTCTTACAGACGTTCAAGATTGATTATGATTATTATGGGATTCTTTTTGCTTCATTTGTTCATTAACAATTTTATTTACTCTTTTCCGAGCTAACTGATTTAGCAGTTTATTGAATTCTTTCATTGCTTCTTCACTTGGTTCATTATAAGTGACATGGATCGTATCTTTTCCAATTTTCACTGTCTTTTGTTTCATAAACTATGCCCATCCCTAAACTACTTGCTATATTAAACTTTGACCTACAAAGATATACAAATATTGATACAATAATATTAAATATTTTTCCAAATAGGGAGGGAATTATTCTATGCCAATTTGGGTTCAATGGGTTAGTTTTGCTTTTGCGGTCGTGGGTTTTTGTTCAGGTCTTTATGCCTTATATTTGAACCACGAACGAACTACAATCGTAAGACGTCAAGAAAAAGAACGTCTTGAAGAAAAGAAGAAGGCGAAGTTCAAAGTTGATACTGGCGAAAAAATGGGTTCAAAACGGATTCAAAAAAGGTTTTTACTCACTAACGTTGGACAAGCGGAAGCAAGAAACGTTCAAGTCGAATTTTATAATTATGACCGTGAAAAGAATCGTAAAAAATGCGACCCACTTGCAGGGGAAAGCGTCCCTTCTACAATCAATTCGGGTCAAACGGTCGATATGTTGTTAGTTGCGGATATGTTGAACGCCCCGCCTTACGATATTGTTATTACGTGGGAAGACGACAATAAATCCGATAACATAATTAATACGACATTGAATCTATAAAGACGGGGACTTCGCTTCCTCGTCTTATTCGTTTATCCAATCATAATATATAGTATTGTCGCCTTCCGTATCGTTATTTGCGTCATTCAACCAATCATAAAACAATATATTTCCTTTGTGGGTTGTAGCAACTACCTTTCTACTAATTGGTGCAAACTTTGTTATTAAAACCCCAAAGAAATATCCGTCAAACGATTTTTTTATCCTTCCCAATTTCTCCATAAATATCGACGTCTTAAATGATTCGATTATCGCTTCAATTACTTCTTGTGATAGATATACTTTCATTTGTTTCATTGCATTCTTTACAATACCCCATAAACGGAAGATTCTTTTCGCTTTGAAAAATGGTTTTGCCGTATTGATGAAATCCTCGGGAACGATATCTTTCGGGATAAATGAACAATCTATTTTGTCGGATTCCGATTCTTTATCATTAGACGTTATAACTTTGTTGTCACGGGACGTCATACCTTCTTTGTCTTCTCTTAAATTATTAGGTAATGATTCTTTTTCAAATGGTTCGAATTCGTCAATAAGCGACAACTCATTGTCGATATTAGCTTCTTGAACTTTGTCTGATGTAACCACTTGTTGTAACCTTTCTAATGAAAAAGGAAGAATACGAACTACCTTAACGGAAGGACGACCAGACATTGTTTGAGTACGAACACTATCAATAACACCTATTGATTCAAGCTTTTTTATTGCTTTATTTACTGTTTTTCTTGAATACCCAGTTTCTTTTGCTATTGTCGCTTGTTTCATGAATGATAAACCAATACAACGTAAGGATGCTTTACCAAGGCAAAATAATACATCAATAACTGATTGAGGGACATTATGTTTTAAGTGATCTATGTAATTATAAATTGATTCGTTCATTTCAGTTATATTATTAAATGATTCGTATTGTTTTAAAACATCAAAATTAATAGCGTTCATATAAATCCTTCCTTTTAAAATAATTTTTCTATTGGCGAAAACTTCGAGTGATTATCACGAACTTCATTCGAAAACATATTGACGTAGTTCCGCACCATATCCATTGACGTATGACCAAGAACGGATTGAAGCGAAAACACGTCCGCACCATTTTGAACACTCATCTTTGCAAATGTGTGTCTGAATGTATGTGGAGAACAACGAACATTTTGAATCCCTGCTTGACGCCCATATTTCGAAATAGCCGTTTGAACTGCTCGAATCTGCAACGGTTCATTATCGATATTGACAAATAAGGTTTTGGTGTCTAATGAACCCCGTATTTGTAGATAATTCGCAAGTTGTTTTTTCATTCGGTTTTGAATAGGTACAAATCGTTCTTTGTTTCCTTTACCGTCTATGCGAATAAGACCGTCTTGAAAATTAATGTCATTGGTTTGTATGTCACATAACTCACGTACACGGACGCCCGTTTCAAGCAATAACATCATGATTGTATAGTCACGGATCCCTGTGAATGTGGTTCGGTCTGGTTGTCGCAATAATGAGTGAATTTGTTCACGGGAGAACGTTTCGATAATAGTTCTTTTTTGTCTTACAAGCTTGACGTTCTTGACGGGATTTTGGGTAATAAATCCTTCCCGTTCCAAAAAATTAAAAAATGAACGAATCGCTCTTAAATTAGCGTTAATAGTCGTCTCTCTTTTTCCTTCTTTCATCATTCCAAGTATGATTACGTCCTTTATTGTTTCTTCGTTCAACTTCACTGGTGACGTTGATATTTGATTACGTTCTAAACGCTTTTGAAATTTGGTCAATTCATTTCGATAGTATTTTGAAGTATGTTCGGAAAGATTTCGGATTCTACAATCTCGCATGAATAAGTTGAATAAGTATTCAAACGAATCCGATTCAGTTGGTTGTTGAAGAATATCGGGGGATAGTTTGTTCCGACGTCTTGCCATTCGAATCAATCCTTTCGATTTGATATTCGAACAATGGACGTCTTCACACTTCGTATTATTAGTTCGCACGACTAAAAAGCCGTAAAAACACGAAAAAAGCGACTAGGAATCGAATCCTAATCGCTTCATATCGCCGTCATATCAACGTTTGACTAATACCGGTGGTCGGGTTCGAACCGACACTCCGTGAGGAACACGATTTTGAGTCGTGCGCGTCTGCCAATGCGAACTACACAAAAGGACTAATATAGACATAAAAAAAAAGCCTTTAAAAGGCTCCATATTAATAGCGAAGGTGGGATTCGAACCCACACGCCCGAAGGCACTTGATTTTGAGTCAAGCATGTCTGCCGGTTCCATCACTTCGCCAGAACGAAAACTAGTATAACATGATTTTAAAAAGTTGTCATTACATTTTTAAAGCCCCTCATAATCGAGGGGCTTTTTGAAACGGGACATGTTTGTGATCAGTCCACGCTATTATTATTTTATTGAATCGTCTTTTTATGCTTACAAATTACCTTTATTCAATCGACGTTGGAGCTCTTTAACCACTTCTGATGGACGACTTAACACTTTATCATGAGTTGTTCCTAAATACTTTTGTAATTTACCGATGGTCTCAGGTCCTAATAAACCATCAACTCTAGCACCTATTAATTGTTGTAAAGCTTTAATGACTAAGCTACCCTTTTTACCACTACCAAATTTGATTGTATTACCATAAAACGCTTCAGTTATGGCATTACGTATTTGGTCACTAATTTCACCATCAACTACAGTACCTAATACTTCTTGCAAGGCACTAGTAGTTTTCACTCCCCATTTACCGTCAACTTTTAAATTAACTGCTACTAGGTTCTTTCCTAGATACTTTTCAGGATCTACTGCATGAGTTTTATTAATATTCCAGTTGCCGCCTTTATGAAGTTCGAAGTGTAGATGCTGACCAAATGAACGACCAGTATCGCCCATAACCCCAATAACTTGTCCTTGTTTAACATGGTCACCAGATTTGACTTTACGAGAACCGTTTCTTAAATGCGCATAAACAGACTCCCAAGTCTCCCCGTTAACCGTGTGTTCAATCATAATGCACTGGCCATACGAATCAGAGTTGTATGAACGTGTGACTTTTCCGCCAGCTACTGCTTTGATTTTATGGTATCCTGGTTGAGCATAATCAACACCGTTATGCGTTGGGCGCTCTTTAGTTCTGAATCCACTTGTTACACGTTTAACAGTCGGATAAATGAATGTAGCCATGTTTATCGACGCTCCTTATCTGAGAATTCCTCTTTAATTTCTTGAGTTACACTCTTGCTATCTTCATTAATGCTATTCAATCTGTCAGCTAACCCTGGTGGTACTAAGACACCTACAGCTGCTAAGTTCTCAATAATACTTAAACCTTCATTAGCTATATAAAAAAGCACAGTCGCATATGTGACTGCACCATTTAACCCTAATATTTGATCAACTACGTTGGCCAAGATAATCACGACTAGAATCAATAACTTTCGAGCATAACCAAACAACGACTTTCTGGACCACAAGTTACCATTTTTAAGAGCTTTAAAAATCCCTGTTACAATATCCAACGCCATTAATAATAGTAGCAAGTGTAGAAACTTAACTTCTCCAAACAAATAAAAATGAGCTGCTTCTAAATAAGACAAATTAACACTTCCCATTCTTTCATCTCCTTATTAATCATCATAAGTTGACCCCCCTCTATATATTTGGTCATAAAAAAAGAGGTGGTTAACACCTCTCGTACTCCCAACAAGTTAATTATGCTGTAAAACGTTCCGTCAATTTCTCTTTAACTAGGCTTTCTAACCCATCTAAACCAGGGTTAGCTTCGT
>NZ_JBQQCO010000036.1:0-20123 GCF_052246295.1 Piscibacillus sp. B03
CTCGTTTGACTTCTTCTGGATAAAATCTATTTTTACCCATAAAGAAAAACACCTCCTAAATTGTCGATTAATATTACATACGACTTAGGGGGTGTTTTTTCCTGTCTCATATTATTGGGTCACTCTACTTACGGTTGGCGTTTTTATTAGGTAAATTATTCGTTTAGTTCTACCCTTTATTAATTAACGACGCAACTTCAATCGTACGTTTTGCTTGGTGTTTAACAGCATCTTTCACATCTTCAACCATGTTACCATCTTGATCAACGGTTACACTTACACCGTAAGGGTTACCACCTGACGCGAATTGAACTGGGTCTGTGTAACCAGGTGCCGCAATGATGGCTCCCCAGTGCATCATAGATGTGTAAAGGGCTTGAACAGTTGCTTCTTGACCGCCATGAGCGTTTGAAGCTGATGACATGGCACTTACTACTTTATTAATTGTTTTTCCGTTTGCCCATAGACCACCTTGCATGTCTAGGAATTGCTTCATTTGTGACGGTAAGTTACCGAAACGAGTTGGTGTGCTGAAAATAATCGCATCTGCCCACTCAATATCATCTGAAGATGCAACGGGTACGTTTGCTGTCGCTTCATAATGCTCTTTCCAAGCTGGATTAGATTCAATTGCTTCTTTTGGCGCAAGTTCTTCAACTTTAAGAACTTTAACGTTTGCTCCTGCTTCTTGAGCTGCTTCTTCAGCCCATTTAGCCATCTGGTAGTTTGTACCAGTTGAGCTATAATAAACAATTGCTAAATTAATTGACATGTTTAAAAACTCCCTTCTAGTTGTAAACTTACTTTTTGTAAGTACATTTGCTATTGTAAAGGCAGATTATCTTGAAGTCAAGATATTCACATGAACTTTAAAATTTCATCCACAACCTCATTTGGTTTTTCTTCTGTAATTAAATGTCCTGCATGATCAAAAGCCACAAGCTCTGCGTTAGGTAACTCTTCAACCAATCTTTGACCTACTTTATAAGGAACTACTTCATCTTGTTTTCCCCAGATTAGCAATGCAGGAGTATGAATCCTCTTGAGGTCTTCAGATGACAAATCCCCTTCTCGATGTCTTAATAAACGTATCAATGAGTGGGGAAATTCTTTTTCCATTAAAGGCCGTTTGTATTCCTCCATCATTTCATTTGTTATAAGAGAATGATCGTATAATACTTTTTTCAACTCATGCTTAACGTCGTGTTTATTAATGTGGTAATGGACATAATGATGAAAAAATGGTAAATATGAACTTAAAACCAAAAGACGTTTAGCTCGTTTTAGATAACCAGAGCTATTTAATAATACAAGTTTTTCAACACGTTCAGGATAGAATTTAGCGACGTTTAAACTAACTTGTCCACCCATAGAATGACCCACTAACATCGTTTTTTGAATGTTAAAATAGTCTAAGACTTCTCGAATTAATTTTGCGTAATTTTCAAATGAATAGCGGAATTTCTTGGACTTCTCGCTACGACCGAATCCAGGTAAATCAATGGCTATGATTGAAAAATACTTTTCTAATAGTGGTATCACTCGATGAAACGTATAAGTGGAAGATAAATAACCATGGATTAGAATAATTGGCGGCTTTTCTGTAATAGAATGTTCGCAATATAATTTTAAGTTCATTACTTGGATATTTTCTTTAACTAGACTCATGATCTTTTCCTTTCAAAAATGCTTATATGTATTGTTTTACCATTCTTAAAAATATCAAACTATACTTTGGAGGTTTATATGGAACGAAAATTAATCTTAGGTTCATCATCACCTAGAAGACAAGAATTACTACAACAAGTCCACATCCCTTATACAATAAGAAAACCTAATGTCGATGAGTTACAGATCACTGAAAAGGACCCCTATAAAAAAGTAGCACAACTAGCAAAACTGAAAGGTAAAAATATTGAAATACAAAACTCAGATGAAATAATTTTATCTGCTGATACGGTCGTGTCATTCCAAAATCGGATTTTCGAAAAACCTAAAGATAAAGAGGAAGCTTTCAAAATGATTTCCGATTTAAGCGGAAATATACATGACGTATACTCAGGATTTACCATTCGCAGCGCTGAACATGAAGAAACGTTTGTTGAAAAAACGGTAGTTGAATTCTGGCCTTTATCAACACAGGAAATAGAATGGTATGTCTCAACATCAGATCCTTATGACAAAGCCGGAGCATATGGCATCCAAAGTATTGGTGCAATGTTCGTAAAACAGATTAAAGGTGACTATTATAATGTGGTCGGACTACCCATTTCACGAGTCGTTAGAGAACTTACCAAGCATGGAATCCACCCTCAAAAAGGCTAAACAGTCACGTTTAGCCCTTTAAGTGAATCATAACCCCCGGCACAGGTGGAATATCATTCATATCGTATTCAGGATTTTGTTCAGGGAATCTGAAATTAATCTCATGTAAAAAGTATTCCAACGTTACTCTCATCACGTCAATCGTTAACCATTCACCGGCGCAACGGTGGCCGAAATCAAACTCACCACCACCTTGTGGAATAAAATTAAACGGACTTTCTTGCCACTCCTTAAATCGACTTGGCTTAAATTCATTCGGCGACTCCCATATGGTCGGGTCATGATTCGTTCCGTACAGATCTAATAACGTCATCGTATTTTTCTTGAAGTCAAAACCATTCCATGTAAAATCCTTCTTAACCCTCGCAACAGCAAACGGGAAAAATGGATAATAACGACGAACTTCTTGAATGAAATGTTGAGATTGAATGTGGCCATTTTGAATTTCACAAACTTGATCAGGGTGTTCATAAACTGCTAGTAGTGTGAAATCGACGTAAACAGCAATTGCCACAATTGGTCTTATCAAATTTAATATTTCGACTGCCGCTACATGCGGATCTAATAAGTTCCCATCTGAGTCTCGGTGCATTGATACGTTATAAAAAGGGCTAGACTGATTAACGTCAAGTTGACCTTCGCGTAACTTTTTGACTAACCCTTGTAATGTTTGCTCTAACTTTTTTCTAGACCGCCTAGATTTTATATGCTTAGGACCGATATTAGCTGCCATTTCAAATAACGGGCTCAATCTTTTTGACCAATTTTTAATTTCTACTTCTTTATATGGAACACCTGCCCAATTTAATGCCACCCGCGTTAAAACTATTTTTGCTGTTTCATAGATATTAACTTCTTCTGGTGAATGCGCAAAAACTCTCTCCCATTCTCGCTTTGTTAGATTCTGAACCTCATTAAGGGAATCACGAGTCATAAACGACATAAACATCGCCTTCCGATGACGATGTTCCTCACCATCAAGACCTTGAACACCACCTACACCAAGCAACGTTTTTTGAACGCGTGATGGTGCAGCTTCTTCTCGAAAAAATTTATCCGTATCATAAAACAACTCCGCTTCATTCTTCCCAACCATACAAATCGCTTTTTCACCTAATAACCTCGTTTGAACTACACGAGAATCGAACTTCTCAACACGATTAAGTATAAAATTATAACCTTCTTTAAGTAATTCGATTGAATGATCTATACCGGTTTCTTTAGGTATTTTCTTATGGTGCTCTGACATCACTTTACCCTCCAATTGGCGAGTTTTTCTGTAGTATTCCCTGTTCATTAGAGGTCAAACATCATAATTCATAAGTCTTTAGCTGCAGGTTTTATGGATTTACCTGTATGTTTCTGAATTTTACCTGCAAGTTTTACGGTTTTATCAACATCTTTTTTAAAATTACCTGCAAGTTTCACAAAAATACCTGCAGGTTCAGCTTATTTACCTGCAGGTTGTTGAACAGTTAAGCCAACAAATTCCTTAAACTTCTCCTCTTCTTCAACAAAAGGATTGTGGTTACTTTCTTCAAATGCTGTAAAATACGCATTCGGAATCAAATCAGCTATTTCTTTGCCATACTGATAAGGACATTGGGCATCATACTTACCCGCATAGATAAAACTCGGAAGGTTGACTTCTCCCAGTTGCTTTCTTAAGTCATATGTAGAAATCTCTTCATTTATGAAGTAATCTAACCGATCTCCCACTGTCTTGCCGCTATTGGGTGTTGTCAAGGCTTTTTGAAGGTTTTCCTCTGAGTAAAATGACATCAAGTCCCATTCATAGCCTAATTCCTTGCGTGTCTCAACAGGTGTTGAGGGATCATTGAGTTTCTCCATGATCCACATAATCCTTTTAAAATTTGGGTTCTTATGACAATAAATGCAGTCTTCATCTTGACCATATGCCTTACTAGCAGCAGCTCCACCTGCAATGATTTTAGTTAAAGAATTATGTCGGGTATTAAAGCAGATGGTTAAACTCAACACGACCTTTGTATGTTTAGGTATAAAAAAGTGGTTAGGTGTATTATGCTAGACGATATGGTTTCAAAATAAAAAAAAGCTGCTTCATAAGAAACAGCTTCCTTTATATAGCTTTTAATTAGTCCTCGGATTGATCCTCAGCCTTCTGAAATAGCACTTCTGGAATCATCTCAAACCCTTCAATCACCGTATTCTCCTCAACTTCTAGCATCAAGCACACTTTTCCGTTAACTTGTACTTGCCTTACATACTTCAAATCTTGTGGACTTACGGTGATATCCGCAATTTTTGTTTTAATTTTGATTGATTTTTTATTATACTTTGGCACAATATTGCTTGCTTTGAATTCATATTTTTCATCATCAACAACCGTTTTAAATGCTTCTTCAAGTTTTTCTTCTTCGACATCTTTAACGCCGCTACTTTTCAGAACATGTCCTACATCTTTATAATCCAGTTTCGGCGCTTCCTCTTCTTCATTCTCTTCTATTACTCTATTAATTTCTTCATAAACATTCGATAGAGTTGACGTATTAATTTGATCACCCGTTACTTTTTTCACGATTTCTTCAAATACAACTTTATCTTCTTGAGCCGTCATGATCTCCTCAGCGTTTAAAACGTCCTCAATAAAATGATAGTCTAATTCATTAGCTTTTCCCGTTGAATAAAGGACATGATTCACATCCGATGCACCGTCCGTAATCGTTGGGAAAAGAAACCCTGAAATCGGTGCTTTCAAATTAATAATCGGGTCGACCACGATATTGTATTTAAATTCTTTCTCAATGTAATCAAACAATAGCTCTTTCTTTGGATCTTGCGTTTTATTCATGCTACATAATATAAACGGGTGTGAGTACACCGTGTCACGGTCGCTTCCATCCGATTCAGCACTTTGATTTTTCAACGGAATTCTGACTTCACCCCTAATAAAGGTGAGCACAATATCCATCTCGTATTGCGTGTCTTTCAGCATTTTCTCAACTAGCTGAAGCATTTGATTCGTCCATTCATCCGTCTCTTGACTTAATAACCCTTGATGTAAAATAAACTGACTACTATTTTCTACATCCTTTTGAAATTTTAGCTCGAATAACTTCTCATCCAATTGCCCTGTTAAGACCTTCTTAAAATTGTTCATGAACAATTCTTTCTGCTCATCTTCTAACATCTCAAATGGCATACTTTGAGCATGATAGATTTCACTTGATTCTTTCATAATGTACACATTAAAAATCTCACTAATATTAATTAAATCATTATCTAATTTAAATTGTTTTCGTATGTTTGCGATGTCTTTTTTGTTCAAAATCATTCACTCCTATGATGTCTAAGTCATACCGTCTCATTTTATCATAGAAGGAAGTAGTCATATCTAATAAATTTTTTGAAATAATATCTCGTTAAAAAATAATTACGGTAAGAAGGAATACTTAAATACTTACCTTATTAACGTATTGAGTTGAACGAAATGAACATTAAATAAGTCCAGGTTAAGTTCAAATACTAAAATGAGGTGAATTTTATGAAAAAGTTAATAGTACCCCTTTTCTTATTTACATCCTTAGTGAGTTTTAATACCATAGCATATTCACAAACGATAAATAAAGCTGAAACTGAACTAAATGAAACACTAAAATATGCACTAATCAATAGCCTAAGAGAACCTGTTGATAAAGCATTTTACCAAATCTATAAAGATGATGAAGGTGTACCAGAAGGTCTTATGTGGGCTTCATATGATACAGAAGTATTAGAGATAAAACAGTTATACGGCGTAGGTGGTGAATATGAAATTACGTTAAAAGTAAAACCCTATTATCGTGCCCATATAACTTATGGAGAAGATCTTGTTGTCATAAGTTCAAACGGAAAATTAGTTAATTATAAACATCTAAAAACATATCCGAAAGTAGATTTCTAATTCATATACTAATTTGTAAACAAAATATCTTTTGAACAATGGTTAAATAAAAAAGAGCAGATTCTTTTAGAGAATTTGCTCCTTTTTCTATTTAAGTTTATGCTCTATTAATTATCCGTATTTCTAGCAGAGGATTTTGCCTTCCCTCTTCTTTGTTCATCTGGTTTCTTACCTTTACCATTTCGCTTAACTTTCGGCGCTTTTGAATCCTTTGTCATGTTCATACCTCCATTTGACTAGTCACTATTATCGTAACCGAACATTGTAGGTTTTATGTAAGGTTGGGACATCATCTGGAGGCGAGTTCTTAACTTGTTTTAGTGTTGCCACGATTAGAAAACTAACGATCACCAACAACAACCACGAGCTAACTTTCCCAAGATGCACAAGACTCCATGCATCCGTTTGGTTAGGGTACTCCCATGCACCAAAGAACGTTGCAATATTCTCAGCAATCCATATAAAAAAGCCAATTAACACAAACGACAGGGAGATTGGCATGCGATAAGTTTCGCCGCCAACGCTATAGTTAACCCACGATTTCCAAAAAATAATGATCACCAGTGCCGACAACCACCAACGAACATCAATCCAATAGTGATGAGTAAAGAAATTTAAGTAAATGGCAGATGCAAGTGGCACAACTAAATAAAGTGGTGGCCATTTGATGAGCTTCACATCAAGTCTCCTCCATGCCTGGCACAGGTAACTGGCAACACTCGCATACATGAAACCACTATACAATGGAACTCCGAATACTTTTGAATACCCTTCTTCTGGATACGCCCATGATCCCATGTGAACTTTGTAAATTTCTAATGCGAGGCCAATGATGTGAAACAACGTAATCACTTTTAGTTCATCTTTTGTCTCAAGACCTGATGCCAGCATCCACCACTGCATTAGTATACAGATGATTAATAACCAATCATACCTCGGTAACAATGGTAGTGAAATTAATTTTGTTATTGCTAAAGAGGCAAATATGACTACTGGAAACAGGCAAGATAACGCTTGAGCCCAACCGAAACGAACTAGCTGTTCAAAAGCTTTCATAAAGGTCCCCCCAAAATCACCTATTACAATGATTATAGATAATAATTTATTGAATTACAATAAATTATTATTGTTAATTAAATATTTTTCTCTTAATTAGGTAAAATAAACCATTTTTTAAGTTAAGAAAGCGTTAACAAGTCCCATTTATTAAAAGATTACAAATCTTCTATTTATTTTGTCGAAATTTGACGGTACAATAGAAACGCTATTGATTCACATATTTTATTTTTACTTACGTATGGTTTTGCAAGCAGTTTAGGTTTAGGGATCGGGTACATTTCACCAGTTTCTACACTTGTTAAATGGTTCCCGGACCGAAGAGGCTTAGCGACAGGAATGGCCGTGCTAGGTTTCGGTTCTGGTGCATTAATAACGGCACCCGTTGCGGAAGTTTTAATGAATAACGTTGGTGTATCATCCACGTTTTACATTTTAGGTGTCGCTTACTTTATCGTGATTATTCTAGGGGCATCGTACATTACTCCACCACCTGAGGGTTGGATGCCAGCCAAGATGAAACGTGACATAGCATCAGGCGAGAAAGTCGTGAAGAAAGATTTATCACAAATGACAGCGAAGCAAGCGGTTAAATCAAGACGTTTTTGGATGTTATGGACAATGATGTTAATTAACACAACTGCTGGGATTATGATCATTTCTGTTGCATCACCTATGGCACAAGAAGTTGTCGGACTATCAGCCGCAGCAGCTGCTACGATGGTAGGTATTATGGGAGTGTTTAACGGAGGCGGTCGTCTAGGTTGGGCAGCCCTATCAGATTACGTTGGACTACCAGCTATTTTCATCACATTCTTTATACTATAACTGATCGCATTCATATCGTTCCCGAACATTACAAGCGTTCTGCTATTCCAAGCTATGATCTTCATTGTGGTGAGCTGTTATGGAGGAGGGTTCTCTAATTTACCTGCTTTAATTGGCGACTTATTTGGTACGAGGAATCTAGGAGCGATCCATGGATACTTACTTACGACTTGGTCACTTGGTGGAATCTTTGGACCAAGTATAGTTACACAAATCTACAGTCGGACTGGAAGCTATGAGCCTGTTTTTTACCTATTTTTAGGCTTAATGGCTGTAGCACTTGTTATTGCATTAGTACTTCAACTAGACATTAAACGCCAAGAAAAACATAGCGATAAACAAGAGGAAATGGTTGCTTAGCATAAACATTAATTTATACAAGCTATCCCTAATTTTTAATAAAGGGGGTAGCTTTTTTAATTTTCATCCTATTACTTTCTTCCTTTAAATAATTCTTCAAAAATAGTCAAAATTATTCATTTTTTCCGATATAGTTGTTATACAGGTCAAGTTAGGGGGTGTAATGACTGAAGCTTAAATTGAGCAAGGAAGCCAAAATAAGCATAGGCTTGCTTATTTTTCCAGTAATCGTATCGGCTCTTCTAATACTACCAGTACATGAGGAGTACACCACCAAGGGTAACATTGAGCCAGTTACAGAGTTAGGGGTCGATGGGAGTGTCTATTTTACATATGTTCAATCAGGTATTGTTGAAAACTACATAGATAAGTACTACCTCGATTATTTGTATGAAGATACAGAGTATTACTCCTTAAATGATTATGAATACGATTACTACACCACAGATTATGAAGAAGATGTTCAATACTATAAGGAACAAACCATTGTGAATGCAGTCAACGTAACTTCTGGAGAAGGACCAGAACAAGAAAATCAAAATCGGATAACGGAGATCATCCAGGAAGCTTCGGAGTATTATGGAGATTCTTTTGGACTGATGATTGCGATTGGACTATTGGAAGAAGACTTAAATAAAGACTATTCACAAGGTGGCTCACTTGTAATGGGGAAAGATGATGTTTATGAAGTTGCAAAAGCTGCACCAAATTCAAAAATCATCGCGGTCCACATGGAAGCTGTAAACCACTGGGCTTTATCTAGAGAAGATCTGAAAAATTTCAGTCAGGAAAAAGGGTTTGACTTTAGCTTAATGATTCCAATAGATGGTGAATCTTACAAATTTTAATTTACAATAACTTAATTAAATCTAGTATATAAAAATCAAGGCTGCCTCTGAGTAAACTAAACTCAGGACAGCCTTTTTAAAAAACAACGTGATCAAGACACTCCATTTGCTGTTTTGTTTGAAATGGTTTGGTTCTCTTTCTCGACTTTCACAAATTGCCCGGATCCAATCCATGCCGCTAGCGCAAAGATTAAATAAATCGCTTGTGTTGCTTGGGCGCCTTGCATGAAAATCTGTAGACCCATTCCAAGACCCAAAGCCGGGATGACGATTAAAAACGTTCGAAATATCCTTTCAAACCCTTTGTGTAATGGTAATGGCCAAACTTTAGAAAAGCACACACCTAATCCTACACCTAGGCTTGATGCTACTAATAATTGCACCAAGACTAGTGGCGTCGGGAACGGCCATTCCATAATATAATGGCCTAATAGATAGAAAACCTCTAGAAATAAAGTAATCCCGATCGCTCTTTGTACTGTTTTTAAATTCATCCATGGGCTTAGTATATAAACTAATAATGCTATACAACCAAATACGAGTGTCCAGTTCATCACGCTTCCCCTTTCTTTAATCAAAAATCTGTAGATTACTAGATGTCTTCATCAATTTCAGGTGCTCGAACATTCTCAATAAGCTCTTGAATTTCTTTAGGCGGCTCCGCTGTCATGCGTGAGACAATAAAGCTCACAATAAAGTTTAATAACATACCAACGACACCGACACCTTGAGCGTTAATACCAAAGAAACTCTCCAGTATTGGACCATCTGTGCCTATAATCGATTCTGACAAGATCGCACCAATCATAATCAATGTGAACGATAAACCGGTTAGAATCCCTGCAATAGCACCTTCTTTATTCATACGTTTATCAAAAATACCTAGCAAGATAACCGGGAATAAACTTGCTGCACCTAATCCAAAGGCGAGTGCTACTACTTCACCCGCGAACCCAGGTGGACTAATCCCTACATACGCTGCAACTAATAATGCAATAAATAGTGTAATACGTCCTACCCGTAAACGTTGGGCTTCAGAAGCCTCTTTATTAAAGATCCGGTAGTAAATATCATGTGATACAGCACTAGTCATCGTAATTAATAGACCTGATGCAGTCGATAAGGCGGCTGCGAGTCCTCCTGCTGCGACAAGTGCTATGATAAATGGCGCAAGGTTCGCAACTTCAGGTGTAGATAGAACAATGATATCTCCATCGATCACGACCTCATTGTCTTCACCTGCCGTATAATTTAAAACTCCATCTCCATTTTCATCGTTAAAATCTAATAACCCAGTCGTTTGCCACTTACTTACCCAATCGATACTCTCAACCTCTTCAATTGGTTGATCGGCAATCGTATTAATTAGGTTATACTTCGCAAATGCACCAACTGCAGGAGCTGTTAAGTATAAAAGGCCGATAAAGATAATCGCCCAAACAGCTGACCACCTAGCAGCACGTACACTTTTAACCGTGTAGAAACGAACAATGACGTGTGGCAACCCAGCAGTACCAGCCATCAGAGCCAATGTCATCATAAAGACATTGAGCATTGAAAGATTTGTAAATGGTGCCATATATTCTGTCATACCAAGGTCAATTTGGATTTCACCTAACCTGGCTACAATATCATTAGTGATAAAACTCATTTGTGCAACAGGATTACCTGTTAATTGAGCTGAAATCGCAAATGCTGGGATTAAAAAGGCGATAATGACGACAAAGTACTGAACGGCTTGCGTCCAGGTAACACCTTTCATACCACCTAGCAATGCAAAGAATCCAACAATCGCCATCCCAATTAATACACCAACCACAATATCAACTTGTAAGTAACGACTGAAGACAATTCCGACACCACGCATTTGGCCCGATATATAGGTCAACGAAATGAAAATCGTCGCAATCGCAGCTACTGCCCTTGCACCGTTTGAGTAAAATCGATCTCCGATAAAGTCCGGAACCGTAAACTTACCAAACTTACGTAAGTACGGGGCTAATAGTAACGCCAGTAAGACATAACCCCCTGTCCATCCCATTAAGTAAATTGTCCCGTCATAACCTAAGAATGCAACAAGTCCAGCCATAGAGATGAAAGACGCAGCTGACATCCAGTCTGCCGCAATTGCCGCACCGTTTGCGACTGTTGGCACGTTTTGTCCAGCTACATAGAAACTAGACGTATCACGAACGCGAGACCACCAACCAATGGCTGTATAAATAATAAATGTAATAACAACTAACGTAATCGTAATCGCTTCAACACTCAATGCTTACCCCTCCTTATCTTCTTTTAATAACTGAGCATACTTTTTATCCAATCGATCCATCCGAATGGCATAAATTAAAATGAGTGAGAAAAAGACTAATATAGAACCTTGTTGTGCAATCCAAAATGCTAAAGATACACCAAAGAATTGTATGTTAGATAGTGGCTCCGCAAATAAAATAGCTCCGCCATAAGCAACAGTGGCCCATACAGCTAATAACCCTAAAATAAAGCGAATATTTTTTCGCCAGTACCATCTTTGTCTTTCATCCAATGTGTTCTGTTGTTCCAACTTGATCACCCTTTCTCAAAATGTTTTGATTAGAGTACTCAACTAAGAAAACGCTTACATTTTCACAAAAATAAAATATACTGAATACTCTAACTTTTGTACTCAGTATATTAAATCTAGCTTATGAATTTTTGGACACAACCTAAAATGTAGTAATTCATGCGTGAAATGTAGAAAAGGTGGTTTTAAATGTAAAAAATGAGTTTGTAAGGGCCACAACTTCAGTTCCTAGCAACTTACCCGTTTTTTAAATTAGATAATAAATTCTTAAAAAAGATAATAAACTGGCCATTTTAGATAATAAATTTCAAAAGTAGATAATAAACCTCTCATTTTAGATAATAAATTCTAAAATTAGATAATAGAACGCTCACTTTAGATAATAAAACTCAAAATTAGATAATAAACTAGTAATCTTCCATTGTTGCTGCGCCTCAAGTCATATTAAGTTAAGGTCCGCTCGTTGCTTAAACAAAACCAAAAAAAGAGAGTGACTGGCTAACTAGTCACTCTCTTTTTGTTTAATTTTACTTAAAAATAATTTCTTCTCAATATTGTTCACTTTATCTACTATAAATTCAAATTCACTAAATCTAGCTTTGTCGGTCGTTTCAAGCTGTCCGCCAACACTTTCTAATTTTGTTTAGACGGTATTAATATGTTCATGCAATTTTGTTCTTAAAGAATGAACATCCTCTTTAACACTCTTTAATTCTTGACTTATTCCTTCAAGCAAATCAAATATTTTTTGCTCCAACTTGACTCACCTCAACAATTATTATGCTTAATTATACCATATTCTCTATCTATTTTATATATATTGCAGTACTTCAAAAAAAGCTTTCGCAGCGGTTCGACTAACAGGTATGGTTGATTTGTTATGATCACGCACCACTATATTATAAGCGCCATTAAACCATGGTGTAATTTCTTCAATCGCGTCCAAATTAACTAAGTAACTACGGTGCGGGCGATAAAACGGATAAGCCTCTAACTTCTCCTCTAACTCCTTTAACGTCATCTTCGTCTTTACCACATCATTGTTTAATGTATAAATCTTAAGCGTCCGATCAATTCGTTCGACATAACCGATATCATGAGGGTTTAGGACGACCATTTTTTCATCTGTTGAAATGACCAACTTATCGAGCTTTTGTTTGGACTCGGATTTTTTGTTATGTAAGGCACGTCTAACGCGTTGCATTGTTTCAGAAAATCGCTCTTGGTTAAAAGGCTTAAGCAGATAATCAGTAGCTTGTAGTTCAAAAGCTTGTACAGCGTAATGATCATACGCTGTCGTAAAGACAATTAACGGCTGTTTAGAACCAGACTCTCCTCGAATGGCATCAGCCGCTTCAATACCATTTAACCCTGGCATATGAATGTCTAAAAATAAAACATCAGGTGCGTATTCTCTATAATAGGTTAAAAGCTGCTCCCCGTTTTCAGCAGTTGGACACAATTCAACATCCGTTTCCTGTTCTAACAAAAAGACTAACTCTTCCCTGGCTAACCGTTCATCTTCTGCAATCAAGACCTGGATCCCCAATTAAACCATCTCCTTTTGTAAGCTATCCGTCATTTCATACTGAATCGGTATTATGAACGAAACAGCACTCCCGCGTTCTAGGTTACGAACTCGTAACTCACTGTCGTCTCCCATAATTCCTTTTAAACGTTCGTTAATATTAAATAAAGCCGTTCCATTACCTTTTCGATCCGTGTAAGGTTGCTTTCCAACAGAACCTATTAAATCCTCTGGAAAGCCTGCTCCATTATCTTTTACCTCAACTAAAATTCCCTCATCAACCTGGCTAATCATTATTCCAATAATCCCCTCAGTTTGTACATGTTTAAGCCCATGCTGAATACTGTTTTCAACGAGTGGTTGTAAGGTGGCTGAAGGAATTAACGCATCTAGAATACAATCATCAATTTCCTTGTTCACCTTTAGTTGATCAGGAAAACGGGCTGTGACGATATCTAAATAAGCATTCACGTGTGCGATTTCATCTTTTAAAGGAATGAGAGATTTACTGGCAATATTAAGATTCGCTCGCATGTATTGACTAAATCTTACTAGCATCCGACGTGCTTGGTCGTGGTCTACTCGCATTAATGAATGAATTAAATTAAACGTATTAAATAAAAAGTGCGGATTAATCTGGGCTTGCAAGTTTCGAATCTCCGCCTCTTTCAATAACTCTTTCATTCTCTCAGCTTCAAACCCACTAATTTGGTTTGAAATGATCGTTCCTAACCCTTTTGAGAGTTCTACTTCAACAGCCCTTATTTGTTGAGAGTGGCGGTAATATAAATTAATGAGACCAATGACTTCCTGTGACCGATAAATTGGAATCATAATCGCCGTTTGTAAAGGACATGAATCATAAGAGCACTGTAGTTCACTTTTGTCATAAGCAACTTGAACCTCGCCTGTCTTGATTGCGATTTTCGATAATCGCATCTTAACCGATTCCCCAACACGATGGTGATCCTCACCTTGCCCGACAAAACTTAACACCTTATGCTGGTCTGCTATCGCAATCGCCGCTACATCTAAATCTTCATATAAAAGTTCAGCCATCGCTTTCGCATTTTTCTCAAGCGAAGCATCTTTTAAATAAGGTAACGTCTTCTCAGCAATCGACAACGCTCGGTTTGTCTCAATCGCTGCTTCACGCTCGGTCTCTTTTAAAGCGGTTCGAATCATCATCGTAATAATCGCAAGCGCAATCGCATTCGTGATAACCAATGGAATGCCAACTTGATTGACGATTTCCACACCTGCCTCTTGATCAGGAATAAATATGAGGATCATCCCCATATACAAAACAGGCGGAAACATGCCGATAAACAATGCTTTAATAGGCGCAATGACACGCTCATCAGAAAAAAATTGACCTGTCCAACCTGTAATCAAGCCTGCTAGAGGATTAATCAGGCTATTCGCCATCCATGCGCCTCCACCAATAAAGGCCATATACGCCCCTACAACAAATCCTGAAAACAGCCCAACATAAGGTCCACCAAGAAGCCCCGCGATCATAACAACAATCATACCGAAACCAATTAAAACCTCATCATTCCCGACACTTAACCACCACGCCTCATCGATCACCGAGTCATGACTCATGATGACACCAGTATGAGCCCCAAAAATGCCAAGCAGCCCAAAAATGAGCGCATGATAGAATACGGTATCCCATGCCATATCACGATCTAATAAGGAACGAAAACCCGGAATTTGAGTGAGCATGAATGCCACTAGCAGTAGAAGCCCGATTCGTTCAAACAGAATGACCATCACATCAATCATGAGGCGGGACCTCCCGTTCACCAAAATGCACCCGCAGCATAAACGCTTCCGTTTGATCCTGCTCATTCCCTTGTGATAACCACGTTCCGACGATTCCACCTAAAAACCCAGAAGGAATCGATAAGACAGCTGGATTATTTAACGTCATGAGCCCCATACCTTCAGAGCCTAACACAATGAACAATAACGACATGAGAAATCCTGTTAGTAGAGTCGAATAGGCACCAATATGGTTAAAACGTTTCCAATAAAACGTCAGCATTAACAATGGGAATATACTCGAAGCAGCAATCGCAAACGTCATAGACACTAAGAACGCTACATTGACGTCCTCCATTCCAATCGATAGAATAATAGAAATTAATCCAATCACAACCGCAACAATTCTAGCCACAGTTAATTGCTGCTTTTCACTCGCCTGTTTTCTTTTAAAAATATGATAATAAATATCATAGGCAAAGGCAGACGTCGCAGCAAAAATTAACCCCGTCACCACCGCAATAATCGTCGCAAAGGCAACTGCCATGACAAACGCAACTAAGAAGTCACCGCCAACAACCTCTGCCAACAATAACGCTGCTAGATTTCCACTTGGGTCTGATCCTATTAATGTGTCCCAACCGACAATCGCAATCGTGCCAACCTCTAATACAAGTGTCATTAAGTAAAACACACCAATGATCCACGTGGCAGACATCGCTGAATAACGCGCTTCTTTAGCATTTCTAACCGTTAGAAAGCGAATTAAGATGTGAGGTAAACCAGCTGTACCTAAGATGAGAGATAATGTTAAAGAGACTTTATCAATGGAATGTTCAAATAGATGTCCTGGATTAAAAAATGCTTCACCATGAGGACTTTGATTTTTCGCTTCGGTCATTAGCTTAGAAAAATCCCAGTTCACCCATGAAATTAAGATCAACACCACTAGAAACGTTCCACCCATTAAGAGAACCGTTTTGATAATTTGAATCCATGACGTCGCAACCATTCCGCCAAACACAACATATAACGTCATTAAAATTCCAATGACCCATACTGAGGCAGAATAATCCACGCCTAACAATAGCCTAACGAGAAGACCTGATGCGACCAACTGTGGAATCATGTACAAAACAGATATCAAAATCCCACTCACCGCAACCACCAAGCGAATCCCACGCCTCGGAAAGCGCGCCGACACCACATCCGCAATGGAATACGTCCCTAGTCGTTGCACCGGCTCAGCTACCCACATCAACAACACAACATAAGAGATTAAGAACCCCGTCGCATATAAAAACCCATCATATCCATAAAACGCAATTAACCCTGTAATCCCTAAGAAAGACGCCGCACTAATATAATCACCAGCAATCGCCAATCCATTTTGAAACCCTGTTAAACTACCAGACACGACATAAAACTGATGAGTTGTCCGACTACGCTCCGCCGCCCAGTGCGTGATGACTAATGTTCCGATTAAGATAATAATGAAAAATACGAGATATGTAACATTCATAATGGACGCTCCTAATCCTTGGCCTGCTTATACTTAGTTAACTTACGATCGATGGACTTCATGTAGGATGCATAAAACAAACCAATCCCCCACGTTAAGACAAACAAGAAAAACACATACCCCCAAGCCAATGGTAAGTACATGGAATGTTGCTCAGATATAATGTTTGATAATAGAAGTGGGAAAAATATATAGAAACTAATTAATAGAATCGAGATTGATAGTAAGACGAGCACTTTTTGTTTGATGAGCTGTTGAATGGAGATCACTCCTTAGGACAACCTAGTTATGTAAGGTTATTATATAGGAGTTTTTGTAATTGGGTCAATATTTCAAAAATTATACAATTAAAATAACCACCCACAAGATATAGGAGTGGGTGGAATCATCATAGCTATTTCTTAATGTTTCAGTTTTATATAAGGTCGAAGCAAGTGACTAGCTACCTTTAATGGGTTTACCTTAGTGGTTTGGAACACTTTTTCTGTCAAGTTACTTTGCAGAGAGCGTACGATCAGATCTAAGTTTTTATTAGATAATTGTTCCATTGACCTTCTTAAAACGATAGAATCTTCATAGCTTTGCCTAAGTGGCTTCATTAACTCCTCATATTTTCCCAAACCACATAAATCATAAGCCGCATAAACACCACTTAAAATAGATGCATACTGGCCAAATCCCATAAAAGGCATCATTGTTCCGAAACAATTCCCAACATAAAACGTGTTACCGATTCGAGCCGATTGACATATCCCCATAGGATACCCAGTGATTTGAAATTGATCGGTGATACGAATAGCCTCCTCAAACTCTGCACGTACTTTTTTTTCGTAAAATAGATCCCAAAGACTGTCGAGGTTCACATCCGCATTTTTAGGTAAATCCGGAATAGCAAGAGAAATATTGGCTTCATGATCCGAAAACGGAATAAAATAGCAATAACCATACGGAGCAATATCGTAATCAAGCCAAGCCTTCACCATGTACCGGTCAAATTTCCCCTCAATAATCGCGCCTTTAATCGTAACCGTTAAATCTTCCCTAAAATTTCTCGTCTTCTTTGCGTAGTCTCCATCACCTGTTGCCATCACCACATGGGAATGCTTACTTAGTAACTGTTCATATGTTTCTTCAGAGTGATAATGTATCGTGGATTTCGTTTGTTGTTCAAGCTGTGCTTCAAACGAATCCTGCTCCCTGCCCCGAATATTAGTAAACCCAAGTGGCCCCTCAATAACAGCCTTTTCATTTTTTGAAAAAATCTCCATGCTCTGTATATGAGAAGTAGGCTTTAAGTAAATGCCGTATTCCTCTGACAACGTCTCAATACAATCATGTACAGGTCGTTCAAAAATAGACATCATCACCTCGCCATTCACAAAACGATCGCCTACCTGACTTCGTTTCTCATAGATTGTAGGAGTAATACCATTCTTTTCGAGAGTAATGGCACAAGCTAAACCTGAGAGTCCCGCACCCATAATTGCAATATCCATTTGATACGCACCACCTTAAGGTTCTTCTAACTGAGTAGTCTTCCCTTACTAAGGTGATACATGTATGTTGGATATTTAAATTAGAGATTTAACCATAAGCAAATCCGTTTGTTTCTCATCTTCAACAAACGCAACACAGAGATTCAAAAATTACTTGTAAGTGAATAATTAGGCAATTTTTAATAAATTACCTTTTCAGCTTAAAGCTAAGTGATAAACGGTACTCCTTTCTAACATTCCTAGTAAAATAAAATGACTCCACACTTTTTAAGTGTGAAGCCAATTTAATGATGCGATTTTTGATGTAATGGATAAAGGTAGGCTGTATTTTACGTTATTAACTCAAAATTAAAAGTAGTTTCGTATTGTTTTCAATACCCTCTCTAAATCATGTTCATGTAGTTTTCCAATTTTGAACAGCAACTCTTTAAAATGCTCAGTATTTAGCTTAGAACATCTGACTACAGAAGGTTTATCTAAGCCAGCTTTTGCCAATACTCAATCATAACATCAAATTCATCTCTAGAATGTTGACTTGTAACTGTTGCAATTAGGTGATCTAATTCTGCAACTACGTTATCATTACTTACAATAAGTACTGGCCTTCATTTAATTCAACTATCCATATTTCTTCAGAAATAGAGATTTTCTTAATCGATTAAAACCGAATAAACTACGAACCCTAATTGTAATAGAGTTATTAAAAGTAAATAAGTTGCGTATTTAAATGTTTCATGGTCAGAATTTACAGATCGTTTCCCAAACGTCCATATAAATATTCCAATTACAGTTAATCCAATTAATATACTAATAAAAACTACTGAAGACATTTTACCACTTTCCCCTACATTGCCAGCCATAAACAGCAGCCTCAATGGCAAGGCTAGCTGCATTTACTTTAAAACCAGCTTTCATTAGAGTTTTCGCCATGCAATCTCATCGCCCGATTCAATTTGCTTTTTTAGTAATTCTTCATCCTTTATTACATAATTTCCATTTTCATCAAACTCACCAATTCTATCAAAATAAAATTCTAATTCCATTTTTATTTCTTGTTCAAGTGCTTGTTGATCGATGTTATTTTTTTTCTGCGCTCAAGTTTAAGCTTGTACTTCCAAGTGTAGACAAAATTAATGTTGTTACAATAACTAATAGCAAAGTCTTATTAAAATTCTTCTCATTGATTAACCCACCTCACAAATTATTAATGTTGATAATAATAAGTTAATAGATTAATATATGTAAATTTTACCTCCCACAAATTCAATTGTATTATTTTGTAATTTCAATTATAATTTAACATTTTTACTTTTAAAAATTTAGATGCTTTAGTCTTATGTTTATAAATAGTTCTATTTTCATATACAATACACAGAAATTAGACTAAAAAAGGAATGAAATAATACATTGAGTTTGTAAAGTGGTTAAAGTGAATATGAAAAAAACAGCCCTTTGAAATGGTGTTCAAGAAGATTTTGATAGAGGAAACTTAATTTAGTATAACTGCTGTTACAAAAAATTGCGACTTCCTGCATAAATTAAATATATGAAATTATATACATTGATTTCTATTTTATAGTTAACTCCAATAGAGTCATACTTACACAAAATGTCTTAATTGACTTAATTAGTTTGAAACAATATTAGAGTCATAGATTTTATTTAAGATGTAAAATAACTTATTTATTCTTAATCATAATTATCTTTATAAAGATCAATATTTTTACTATGATTTTAAAAGAACGAAATAAATAAGAAAAACCGGACGTAAAAACTAGAGTGACCCAATAATATGAGACAGGAAAAAACACCCCCTAAGTCGTATGTAATATTAATCGACAATTTAGGAGGTGTTTTTCTTTATGGGTAAAAATAGATTTTATCCAGAAGAAGTCAAACGAG
>NZ_JBQQCO010000037.1:0-13646 GCF_052246295.1 Piscibacillus sp. B03
GTAGTAACATGGTTCATAGGGAAGACCTCTTTTCTGTGAATTTTGTCGGCTAACTTAATTCTACAAAAAGGGTCTTCCTTTTTCTATGTTCTAAAAATCATTTACACAAAATATTTTATACTCTCTATAAGGCAGGCTGGAATGAATATTAGCAAGTTTTTTATATTCTGCTTATCAAAGGGATAGAAGGTGATACTTTTTGAAATTACAATGGTTGGAAGAAAAAATAGTAAATGAAGAAGTAAAAATGTTATTTGAGCAAAGTTTTGAATATATACCTTATTTAGGTTCTGTATTACAGAATGTTAAAATGAATAGGTTTCAAAGAAGACTAAAAGAAGAAAGTTATAAAATAAATAATATTTCTAAGCTTATGGCAGAGACAAATTTGGCAAATGAGTACATAACTGAAAGAATATTTCCTATAGTATTAAGTGATATGATTGAAGAACATGAGGACGCAAAATTCAACCTAATTTTAAATGGATTTTTAAATGTTTTTATTGAGGAAGAGCATGAAGAGTCAATTTTATTAACCCATTTTGATACGCTTCGCAGTATAAGGTATATGGATTTTAGAAGGTTATCAATCCTTTCCTATAGACCTATCTCTGAAGAATTTCCTCTTGAAAATAATATAGCAATTACTAAGCGTATAGATAATAAATTAGTAACCTTAGGATTAATTGCAATACCTACTTATTTTGGTGAAATGGATATGCTTAATGACCCTAATAAGGTTGGGGATATTCAACTGACTCCTTATGGAAAAGAATTTTTGAATTTTATAACAGAAGATAAAGTAGATTTTTAGTGGATTGGTGATTAATAGGGATAAAGAGGTTTATTATCTTTCAAACCTTAATGAAAAATATTGGTCAAGTATTGAGATTATTTTAAGTCAAATAAGCTAAAAAAATATCAGAGATTCTCATTTAATAAATAGACCTCATCTCATGCCCACTAGAATATTATGGTTTGCAATAATTTGGCACTAGTATATATTAGAAGCGTTATATTAACAATTAATTGCTGTTAATAACTTCCTCATAGGGAACTACAAGACGAATAATTATAATCGGTATCCACTTATTAAGACATTTAAGATGTAATCCTCAACATAATTGTTATCTTATAATTAAATACATCATAAAAGCAATGAGAATAAGTAACGTAAAAGTAACGCAATCCAGTCAAAAGTCATAAAAAACGGGTTTATGATGTGACTTGGATAAAATGATAAAACCCATTATGGCGCACTTTTGGCATTTATCAGACACAATGTTACTTTATAATATAAAATGCCGGGCATGATGTAATACGCCAAATTAAAAAAGTTATTTGAATTATACGGCTCTTCACTTGTCTTAAGTGGAGAGCCTTTTTTACATAAATATGAAAAAACATTGCTTATTTACCATGTTCGTCCACATAAAATTCAATAAGCAACATGTATAACATTTCAAAGGAGTGGAACAGCATGAGAGGTTTAGGTTCTATTGCACTTGTATTATTAATTGTTGGAGGGTTGAACTGGTTATTAGTTGGACTTTTCCAATGGGACTTAGTGGCAAGTATTTTTGGAGGTCAAGATTCAGCCCTATCAAGAATTATTTACTCACTAGTTGGAATAGCAGCACTTTATGCTTTTACGTTTTTCGCAAAATTTGATCACGAATAGTTGTGATTGTTAAACGCTCAAAGTAGAATCTGAGCGTTTTAGTTTACCTAAAAAAGATCGCGTAAATGAGGAAAATTAATATCGCAATAAGTATTAGTGAGCCTGTAACTTTCCAATTTGAACCGCCGACTAAATCAGCTAGATTACTCCCGTGTACACTACTTGATGGGTTTTTTAATTCTTCTTGTCTAAACCTTTCTCTTCTCTCTTCAGGAGATTCATGATCTTTATTCACTTTATACCCACCTTTAAACTTACATATCTTAAAATCCTAAATGCTTTCTCTGTATTAATGATGCCATACTTTAAGCACATTATAAATAGTTGTTCTTGTGTCTTCGCAGTTTTCGTTAAATGATGTCATCAAATATGTCATAAATTCAAATTATTAATTTTTAGCAGTACGAGAATAGTGTTGAGCGTAGGTGGCGACTCCAGCGGGAACAGCACGAGCCGAGGGCCACAGGATGTGGGTCAATTCGGCGTTGCAACAAATGCTACTTGCATTACTTCTTGGCTTAAGTTTGCGCCGGATAATCGCAGGCGCAGGACGTTGCGAACTTAGCCGAACATCCTTAACCCCAGAACGGCAGTGAGTTTTGGGAAGTTTAGGCCGTGCCTGCGGTAAGCGAAGCATTTTGACTAAGCAAATAATCAACAACGAAGTTTGTTAGTACTTTAATTTAAGTAATAAGTTAATTCCTATTTTAACAAAATATTTAGACTAATTTTTACAAATCTTTTAAATTATATTACAGTTAATGTAGCGATTATTAAAATAAGGGGTATACCATGGGGAAGTGTTTTTGCTACGAGAAATTTAAGGACCAATTACCTAAGGACGTTAAGATTACATGTTTTAAAGAAAAATGCCGAAATTATCGTGAAAACATGAAGAAACTTAGAGAACAAAAGGATTCATAAGTATACTTTGCTAACCTATTAGTTAAACTTTTATAGTATCATAGAATTATATGAAATTTGTGGGAGGTAGAAAGGAATGACGCAACAAATGACAGCCCAGCAAAACAAAATCGAATCAGTACTACATAATATTGAACAAGTAATGGTCGGAAAGAAAGAGTCCATTGAACTGAGCTTATTAGCTCTCTTGGCGGAAGGCCATGTATTGCTTGAGGATGTACCGGGTGTCGGTAAAACGATGCTTGTTCGTGCTTTAGCGAAGTCATTCAACTTAGATTTCAAGCGGATCCAGTTTACACCGGATTTACTACCATCTGATGTAACAGGTGTTTCGATTTATAACCAGAAAGAAATGAACTTTGAATTTCGCCCAGGGCCGATTTTAGGTAATATCGTATTAGCGGATGAGATTAACCGAACGTCTCCGAAAACGCAATCGGCACTTTTAGAAAGTATGGAGGAGAAGCATATAACGGTAGATGGCACGACCATGGAGTTGAAGCGCCCATTTTTCGTTATGGCAACGCAAAACCCGATTGAATACGAAGGAACATACCCACTACCAGAGGCACAACTAGACCGTTTTCTATTAAAACTCCACCTAGGCTACCCTTCAATTGATGATGAGATTCAAATGCTAAACCGTACGACTTCAACACATCCAATTGATACATTACAACCAGTGATGACGCAAGACGATTTAATTCAACTCCAAGAAGAAGTAAAAGAGGTCCATGTGAGTGAAGCAATTAAGAAATACATCGTATACTTAGTTGATTCTACTCGTAAGCATCCTTTACTTGATCTTGGCGCAAGTCCACGTGCATCGATCTCATTAATGAAGGCGGCTAAGGCGTATGCTTTCATTCAAAAGCGTGATTATGTATTACCTGATGATATTAAGTACTTAATGAAACATGTTTTAGGGCATCGTGTCATCATATCGTCTGAGGCGAAGTTTGAGGGTAAATCAGCTGCGACTATTTTAGATGACATTGTTCGTAAAACAATCGTGCCAATTGAAAGAGGTTAAGGTATGTTAAAGCCTTTCTCAACGATCATTCGTTTCATTCTTGTTGCCCTGTTATTAGGTATACTCTTCTCATATGCAATGTTTCAAGGTGGATTTGTGAGCTGGTTTTTATTCTTTGGTTTTTTACCAATTTTGTTGTATTCCGTGTTAATTGTGATTTATCCGTTATCATGGCTAAAGGTAGAGCGTCATGTTTCTAAGCGTTATATTCAGGCGGGGCATTCATTGAAAGTGAGTGTGAAAGTCAAAAGTCACCTACCGTTACCGATCTTATTTTTAATTATTGAGGATCAGTTGCCAAAGAGTATGAATTATAATGATACGCGTCATTTTAAATATCAATTTTTAAGAAAGCCAAGTGCGTTATTTAAAGATGAGACGTTTAAAACGATTATTTTTCCTCGATTTAGACGTCAGATCAACTATCAATATGAGATAACGTCAGTCCCGCGTGGGTTACATGAATTAAATGAGATAAGATTACTCACTGGAGATTTCTTAGGATTGGTTAAAAAAGAAAGAGTTTATCAAGCACCGATTAAGGTGTTATCAGAACCTCGTGAGGTGTCATTACGGTTAAACAATGATATCTCTTATTTTGAAGAAGGTGAGCAAACGGCCTATTCGATTAAAGCGAACCATACGAATCTAGTATCTGGTGTGAGAGACTATGCACCTGGAGACCGAGTGTCATGGTTAGATTGGAAAACAACGGCTAAAAAGCAAAAGCTCGTTACTAAAGAGTTTGAACAGGAAAAGCATAAGGATTTAGCTGTTATCTTAAATCGAATTCAGGTTGAGAGGGACGATTGGTTAGCATTTGAAGGTTGCGTGGAGATTGCGAATTCAATCGTTCGTGAATCGATGGATGATCACGGGAAGGTGTCATTTGTTGCGATTGGCGACCATCGACATGAGATTCAACTTGAACGGGGACGTAAAGATTTAGACCGTTTAACACGTTTTTTGGCTGAAACGCGTTTAGAAGAGAGTGAGCAGCCTTTTTCTTCCAAACTATTAAAAGAAGGCATGCTTATATCCAAAGATCGTAATATTGTCGTGATGACGCATCAACTAGATTCTAAGTTGCACCACACGATGACTCGAATTAATCAACAGGATGCTAAAGTGAGTTTGATTTTAATTAGAAGTAAGCACAGCATAACGTCAAGTGAGCGTCAGGCTTTAGCTCAATTAAGACAAGAGGGCGTTATTGCCACGTGGTTAAGTGAGGATCAGTTAACTAGCCGATTGATTGAGGTGAACACATAATGCAGATTGCGAAAAACGAACAATGGATATCAATCGTATTGTATGCCGGGAGTATGTTGTTACTTTTGGAGTGGATTTCTCCTTTAGATGAAGTAACGAATACTGGTTTTACATCGACGTTTGTCATGTATATTGTATTATGTTTTATTCTATCGGCTACGTTACTACCTTTTTGGATTGTTTCTCCTATTAAGTTAATTGGATTATTGTTTGTTCTGCATCAGTTATTTTTTGAGCCAGCCTTCTTATCAAGAGACTGGTTTGCACTATTTTGGGGAGAGCTTCAATTAAATCTATCTTATTTACTAGCTATGGAGTGGGTCGCGTTAACGTCATTCTTTAGAACGTTTCTATTCTTAATTCTATTATGGATGTTAAGTTATCTGCTTTATTATTGGTTTGCGGTCAGAAAAAAGCCATTCTCGTTTATTTTGTTTACGTTTGTTTATCTAACAGTGTTAGATACGTTTACGACCTTTGATGCGAGTACGGCTATTATTAGAGCGTTTATTATCGGTGTAGCGATTATGGGTGTGGCGTATCTGCAGCACCTTTTAGAAAAAGAAAATATGCGTATGCCAGCAATGCGAGCCATGGTGATGTGGATTGCACCTTTATTATTAGTCATTGGCTTTAGTACCATTATTGGTTATGCGTCACCTAAATTTGATCCAATTTGGCCAGACCCAGTTCCATTCATTCAAAGCACGGCAGAAGGAAGTGGCTTTGGAGATGGACCGGGTGTCGGTGTTCAAAAGATTGGTTATGGCGAGAATGATGAGCGCCTCGGTGGAGGATTTGTGCAAGACGATACAACCGTTTTCTATGCACAGTCGAATAAGTCTCAATATTGGAAGGTTGAGACAAAAGATACGTACACTGGAAAAGGTTGGGTCAGAAGTCAAGATGGTCAATTCGATCAGACAAATGGGTCGTTAGAAGTACTTCATACGTATCCAGAGGTTGTCAATCTTGAAGAAGGGTCTGCGGAAGTTCAATTTGTAGAGCCTGGTCTATTAAATAAACTAGTCTATACGTATGGTGCTAGTCGTGTTAATTCAGCTAATGGTGAATTGGGTACGGGCGTGAATGTGGTTACGGGTGAGGTATTATCAACGGTGAATGGGCAAGATAGTTTACCAGATCAATACGAAATCGACATTCAACGACCGCTATTCCCAGTGAATGATATGAAGGAAGTTACGAATGTAGATAATGCTGATATGGAGCAATACTTACAGCTGCCAGATGATTTACCGGATCGCGTTGTGAGGTTGGCTGAAGAAATTACATCTGAACACGGTAACCGTTATGATCAGGCCAAAGCCATTGAAGACTTCTTCTCAAACAATGGTTATCTATATGAAACACAAGATGTAGCAGTTCCTGGACAAGATGAAGATTATGTCGACCAGTTTTTATTTGAAACACAAGCGGGTTATTGTGATAACTTCTCAACCTCTATGGTTGTCATGTTAAGAGCCGTTGATATTCCAGCTCGTTGGGTAAAAGGGTTTACCGAAGGCGAGCGTTTAATGGGCGAGAATTTATTTGAAGGTAGCCAGCCTGAGTTTGAGGTCACCAATAATAATGCTCACTCATGGGTTGAAGTGTATTTTCCAAATGTTGGTTGGGTCCCATTTGAACCAACCGTTGGCTTCGATAACCAAAGTACATTCAGGTACGGTGATACAGATGATGATAACACATCTTCTGAAGAGGATTTAGAGTTAGATCAGCCAGAAACTGAAATGCCTGAACTAGATGAAGGTGCCGAACAGGAAGATGAGAGTGGAGCGGCAGCTGCTGGTTGGTCTATTTCAAAACCAATGAAATACACATTAATTGGCGGTAGTGCAGTATTATTAGGGTTAATCATCTGGCTTTTAATTAAAAAACGTTTAAGAATTCTGAGTAAATGGAAAGGCAAGAAGTTAGAACAAAGCGCTGATACAGATACATTTACAGAAGGTTATCAATTCTTACTTCAAGCCTTGGCCCAAAAAGGATTAATGTTAAAGCAAGGCCAGACGCTTCGTGAATTTGCGGTTGATGTTGATCGTTGGTTTGGACATGGTAATATGTCACAGCTGACAGCCTACTATGAGCGTGCCATCTACCGTGAAGAGTCGATTAAAGAGAATCATAGTGAAGTCTATCAGCTATGGAATCGTCTGGTAAATGATATATTAGCTTGACGAGTGATTAAAACGGGTGTACATTATTAATGTACAAAAAATTAAATGAAACACCTCGTATAATATTGGGAATATGGCCCAAGAGTTTCTACCGAGCCACCGTAAATGGTTCGACTACGGGGATTGCATATATTATTTTCGTGTGGTGGTTTGTGATCCACTCACGATGTCATTTGCAATTTTCCTCGTTAAAAACTCTTGGTATTTGTGCCAGGAGTTTTTTGTTTTTGTTTGTGGATCCTAGGGGAAGTTTTTTGGATCATCGAGGGTGTTTCTTCTTGGGGAGGAACAACAATGAAGAAGTATTTTAAGTTCGACGAATACGGTACGAACTATCGTAAGGAAACAATGGCCGGGTTAACGACCTTCTTAGCCATGGCTTATATTTTATTCGTTAACCCAAATGTCTTATCGCTAGCTGATATTGAAGACCTGCCAGCTGGTATGACACGTATGGACCCAGGCGCGATCTTTACAGCAACAGCTTTAGCTGCTGCTGTTGGTACGCTGATTATGGGGTTAGTCGCACGTTATCCGATTGCGTTAGCACCAGGTATGGGTTTAAATGCGTTCTTTGCTTATACAGTTGTACTTGGCTTTGGTATTCCATGGGAAACAGCCTTAGCTGGGGTATTAGCATCAGGTTTAATTTTTATTGTTTTAACGGTTACAGGTGTACGTGAAAGAGTGATCAATGCTATTCCAAATAACTTGAAACTGGCTGTGGGTGCTGGTATCGGGTTGTTTATCGCATTTATTGGTTTTACGAATGTAGGAATTATTGAAGCAGATCCCGCGACGTTTGTGACACTAGGTAATTTGAGTGATCCACGTACTTTATTAGCTATTTTTGGTGTGTTTGTCACCGTTATTTTACTAGTTAGAGGCTTTAAAGGCGGCGTCTTCTATGGAATGATTATTACTGCAATTGCGGGGATGTTAGTTGGTTTAATTGACCCACCTAGTGGTGTTAATGGCGTCGTTGGTTCAGTACCTAGTTTAGAGCCGACATTTGGTGCTGCGATTACTCACTTTAGTGAAATCTTCACGATTGAAATGTTAATTGTTATTCTAACGTTCTTATTCGTCGACTTTTTTGATACAGCAGGTACGTTAGTGGCGGTGGCGACACAAGGTGGCATGATGAAAAATGGTAAACTACCTCGCGCGAATCGTGCTTTATTCTCAGATTCAGCAGCAACCGTAGCGGGTTCTGTGTTTGGTACGTCGACAACGACATCATTTATTGAATCAACAACAGGTGTTAGTGCCGGTGGGCGAACGGGTTTTGCATCTATTGTAACAGCAGTCCTATTCTTGTTAGCACTATTTTTCTCACCATTATTAAGTGTTGTTACACCAGAAGTTACAGCACCAGCACTCATTATTGTAGGTATTCTAATGGCATCGAACTTAAGAAATATTGAATGGGATCAGTTCGAGATTGCTGTTCCAGCTTTCTTAACTGTGATTGCAATGCCTTTGACGTATAGTATTGCGACAGGTATTGCCGTTGGATTTATCTTCTACCCACTTACAATGTTATTAAAAGGTCGAGGTAAGGAAATTCATCCTATCATGTATGGTTTGTTAGTTATTTTTGTTCTGTATTTTGTTTTTTTAACTGAGTAATTATTTGTCGCCTTCTTTGATTTTAATGGATTTAGAACGGCGGGAATCATGAACGTCTTTAAATAGTTGAATATAGACGAGCCCATGTTCATAATGAGCATCAATCTTGTCTTCTCTTACTTTATAAGGGAGCTCAATCGTCCGGTTGAAGCTCCCTTGTATTATTTCTTCTTGAATAAGTTCATAACCATGAGCCTCTAGATTGATGTCACCCTTAATTTGTAAGTGATAACCATCTATTTCACATTGAATCTGTTTGATTTGATTAATTCCGGGAATGTTAATGACACATATGATTTCATAATCCTTTTTAAAAATATTGACTTGTGGTATGTTCGGTTTTAAAATACTGTCAAATTCGTTCCAAAAAGGCTCTCCAAAAAATTGATCAATATTTTTCCGCCAGTCATGCATGTGTTTAAAAGAATTCATCATTCGTGATCATCCTTTATTAATTCTTCTTCATTAACATATGCAAATGGGCGAACAGTTGATATAATAGCAATTATTAAAGAGGTGATGTCCATATGTTGGAAAATGGCATCGTGATGCTCGCAATCATTCTTAGTGTTAATATCGTTTATGTCTCGTTGCTGACAGTACGAATGATTTTCACTTTAAAAGGTAAAAAGTATATTGCCGCATCCGTTGGTGTATTTGAAATTACCGTCTATACTATAGGTTTAGGGTTAGTACTAGAGAATCTTGATCAGATTCAGAACCTAATAGCTTATGCGTTAGGATTCGGTATTGGTGTAATTTCAGGGATGAAGATTGAAGAGAAGTTAGCGATTGGTTACATTACCGTTAATGTTATTTCATCTAATCCTGATATTCCATTTACAGAAACGTTAAGGGAAAAAGGGTACGGTGTAACAAGCTGGTATGCATATGGGATGGAAGGGGATCGCTTGGCCATTCAAGTGTTAACCCCTAGAAAATATGAAATAATGCTTTATGAAACGATTAAGGAAATTGACCCGAAAGCGTTTATCATTGCGTATGAACCTCGACAAATTTTTGGAGGTTTCTGGGTTAAGAAAGTAAGAGGGAGTAAGTTAAGACGTGAAGAAGAAAAAATACAGAGTGAGTGATTTTAAGTCAATCAATGCCTGTGTCGATCAAATTAAAAAAGATGGTTATATGCCAATCAAACGGTTCGAAAAGCCAGTTTTTAAAGAAACGAAAGGCGATCCCGAACCTGTCAGACAAGAAATTATATTTGAAGCGGTTAAAATGGAGGACTAAAGTTAAAAATGCCCGGTAAGGGGCATTTTTAACTACTTAGATTCACTTTGATGTGATTGTTCGTGGTTCACTTTTTGTTGAACCACATCTGTAACAGGACAATAACGAACAATACCTTCGCCGACTTTCATGGCAGACATTAAGACAATCATCCAATAACTCTGGTTCCAAGGTCTCTTCACCAATTTAACAGCACCAAACACAAGCAAAAATAACCCTACAGTTATTCGAGTTAAAGCATTGATTGTCCCGATATTTTGTTTTCTCATTTTACCCCTTCCCTTCAAAGTTTTAATGTATTAAAATTTTAACTATAGATTGTTTTGAAACGGGGGATTTTAATGAATGAACATTTATATAGATGGCGAAATAAACAACTACGAGAACATGTTGCAGTCATCGACGGCCATTTAGCACCTACAAAAATTCTAAAACAAGCAACCTACTTAAATGTCTATTTAAAGAAATGGTTAACAGCTAACATTTGGATTTATGAAGATCGCATTGTGTATGTAGGTGATGACATGCCTGACCGTATTCCGAATAAAACGGAAGTGGTAGATTGTAAAGGACAATATTTAGTACCAGGTTATGTTGAACCACATGCTCACCCATTTCAGTTATATAATCCCCATTCTTTAGCTGAATATGCACTAAAAACAGGGACAACCACTTTAGTTAATGATAACTTAATGTGGCTTTTATTATTGAATCAAAAGAAAGCGTTTTCTTTATTAGATGAAATGCAGAATCTGCCGGTTTCAATGTTTTGGTGGGCACGATTTAGTTCACAGTCAGAGCTACGCGATGAAGCTGACTTCTTAGATGACGAAGAAGTTTTAGAATGGTTGAATCATGAAGCAGTGATTCAGGGTGGAGAACTAACGAATTGGCCAGATATATTACATGAAGATGAACGTGGACTGTACTGGATGCAGGAGACTAAACGTTTAAGAAAAGTCGTAGAAGGCCATTTTCCAGGGGCATCCAAAAAGACATTAACGAAAATGAAGTTACTTGGTGCAGATGGAGACCATGAATCTATTTCAGGTGATGAGTTATACCGTCGTTTAGAACTTGGTTATTATGCAGCTATTCGTAATAGTTCAATTCGACCGGACCTCCGAAAAATATTACAAGACCTAAAAGAGATGGATTTAACAGTTTGGGATCAAGTCTTATTTACAACAGATGGTTCGACACCATCATTCTATGAAGAAGGAATTATTAATAAATGTATCGAAATTGCAATAGAAGAGGGCGTTCCTGTCGAAGAAGCTTATGCGATGGCGACGATCAACGCAGCGAAGTACTTTTCATTAGAGCATCGATTTGGAAGCATCGCACCTGGTCGTGTTGCTCACATTAATTTTATTCCTTCAAAAGACAATCCAACACCTACTTCAGTTTTAGCAAAAGGTGAATGGGTCCTAAAGGATGGTGAGTCAACTGACCGAATAGGCTCAATCGATTGGGAGAAGTTCAGTTTGACTAAGATGAAATTAGATTGGGATTTAGATCCTGATGAATTGAGGTTCTCAATGCCAATTGGGATGGAAATGATTAATGACGTCATCATGAAGCCTTACCCAATTAAATCGGAAGCCGATCAAAATATGTTAGCACGTTCGAAAAATGAAGCATACGTCATGCTTATGGATCGTGATGGAGAATGGAGAGTATCGACCTTCCTTAAAGGGTTCACCAATAAACTCGGTGGATTAGTCAGCTCATATTCCAATACTGGTGATCTTATTTTAATTGGAAAGAGTAAAAGAGATATGGCTTTAGCCTTTAATCGAATGCAAGAATTAGGTGGAGGGATCGTATTAGCTCATGAAGGTGAAATTATTTTTGAATTACCTTTAGAAATTAAAGGGGTTATGACTGATACCTCAATGGAAAGGCTAATCGAACAAGAGAAAGAGATGAAAACAATATTAAAAGACTTTGGTTATGCTCATAGCGACCCAGTCTATACGTTGTTATTTTTATCATCAACACATTTACCGTATATTCGTATTACGCCAGTAGGGATTATGGATGTTTTGAAAAAAGACATACTCTTTCCTGCAATAATGCGTTAAAATAGAAAAAGATTAAAGTAGGGGATGTGGAATATGAGAAAGTGGATTATAATATTATTAGTGGGGCTACTAACTTTTCTGGCAGCTTGTACAGAGGAAAGTAATGAGGAGCCAGAAGAAACAGAGGACCCATTAGAGGAACCAGCCGAGGATCCAGTTGAAGAAGAAGAGCAGGTTGAAGAAGAACCAGAATTCACTTACCCTCTAACTGGACTAGCGACTGAGGAAGAGCCAACTAATCGTGCTTTGGCTGTCATGGTTAATAATCATAATAAAGCAAGGCCTCAAACAGGTCTAGTTAATGCTGATATGGTATATGAGTTTTTAGCTGAGGGTCCGATTACAAGACTTTTGGCGATTTATCATAGTGATATTCCAGATATCGTAGGACCAGTTCGAAGTGCTCGTGAATACTACATTGAAACTGCCAAGGCGCATGAGGCGATTTATGTGTATCATGGAGCAGCGAATTTCATTGAAGAAGACCTACGCGCTGGTTGGGTGGATAACATCAATGGTGCGTATTATGATAATGATCAGTTCTTATTTAAACGTGAATCATTTAGACAAGCTCCACATAATTCATATGTGATGTTACCGAATGCGTATGAAATTGCTGAACGAAACAACCTAGAGCGTGAGGTAAATCATGAATCTTGGGATTTCTTATCAGACGATGAACTGGTTGAAGGTGAGACGGCCAATGAAGTGAGAATCCGTTATTTTGATAATTTAAAAGTCTCATATGTTTATGACCAAGCAACAGAGCGCTACACACGTTACAGTGATGGTGTTAAAACAACGGATTTAAACTCAGAAGAAGCATTGGAAGTTTCTAATATATTAGTTTATGAAACTGAGCATCGCGTTATTGACGATGCATTACGACGTTCGATTGACCGTGAATCAGGCGGAAATGGGTATTTAATTCAAAAAGGTAAAATTAAGCCAATTGAATGGAGAAATGATGATGGGCTTATGAAACCTTATATAGATGGAGAACCTGCAAAATTAGCACCAGGGAAGACATGGATTAATGTAATTCCATTATCTCCAGGTTTAGATGAAGGCGTAACTTACGAATAATAAGGAGGCATTTACATCATGCAAATTGATAAATTACGCGGACGTGAGTTAGATCAATTATTCAAGGCGATTTTAACTTTAAAAGATGTTGAAGAATGCTATCGATTTTTCGATGACGTGGCAACCGTGAACGAAATTCAGGCTTTAGCTCAACGCCTAGATGTAGCACGCATGCTACGTGAAGGTCATACGTATCACCGAATCGAGGATGAAACAAGTGCATCAACAGCGACTATTTCACGCGTGAAGCGCTGCTTGAATTATGGTAACGATGCTTATGAATTAGTTCTAGATCGTCTTTATGACAAAGAAGAGGAATAAGAAAAAGCTTTTGCGCTCAGGCGCAAAAGCTTTTTTTAAAGATAAGAAAGTATAAAAATTGTGCCATAGAACGCTGTTCTGTGGTATTTTTTTAGTATGGATAATATTCTAAGACGCATATTTTTTGATAAACATAATCATTGGGATCGATTCGTTAACAAATA
>NZ_JBQQCO010000038.1:0-13354 GCF_052246295.1 Piscibacillus sp. B03
CTGATCGGTTATTAAAGAAAGCGAAGTTTTTATATTCAAAAGAGCTGAATACCTACCAGTGGGGAAGTCATGTTCATTTACCACCCCACTTGGAAAAAGAAGAATTACTAGCTCTAAATTTCATCAATCGTTTTGAGAATGTCATATTAACAGGTGCACCGGGTACTGGCAATTATCGAAAGAAATTGTTTATGGAAAGATATTCTTAAACAAATTTGTAATTCAACCTTAGATCAAGAAATATCTTTCCATAATATTTAAAAATACTTACCTACAAAAATCTTGTAACCACTTGATTAAATCTGTATCCTCATCCCAAACGGGGATATCTTGTGTTACAACCTCCATATATGCAGTTTCTAATGCCCTTCTTTTGGTTTCCGTGTTTGCTCTTAAATATATTTCTGTTGTAGTAACATTTACATGTCCTAATAAATCTCTTATATAAATCAGATTAACTCCTGCCTCTAATAAATGCATTGCTTTTGTATGCCTGATCATATGAGGATGAAGTTTACCAGAAAACAGAACATCCGGATGACTTGCTTTAGCCTTTTTTAAATATTTTTCTAAAATGTATGTTATGCCAGGCCTTGTAAATGGACGGTAATTACTGTTATAAAATAGAGGATTATCTTGCTTTCCGTTTTCCAATAAACCATTTTCTTTCATGTAATTCTCCAATTGATCTTTTGTCTTTTCCATAATGGGTACACTTCTACGTTTATTACCTTTACCTGTCAAGATGATAGTGGCTGGCTTAGTAAGTCTAACATCTCTAATTTTGATATCAATTAATTCTTGCACCCTTGCACCTGTATCATAAAGAGTAGCCATTAGGGCTAAATCGCGGCGATCTTTTTTCCTGCTAGTATCTGGTTGTTTTAATATACTTTTTAGACATTCCTGTGAGAGAAACTCAACCGTTTTTTGTTCTCTCTTTTTAAAGGGTATTCCTAATATTCTTTGGCATTCTAGTAATAGTTCAGGATGTTCTGACTGAGTATAACGGTAAAAACTGTGAATCGCTGCTAGCCTTTGATTACGTGTATTAATGCCTACGTTACGCGTCTTTTCAAGCCAAAAGAGGAAGTCTTTAATGTTTTCTGCTTTTATTTTTTCAAATGTAAGGTGCTCTGGTTTAATTTTTACTTTTGAATCATAATACATTAGCACTTGTTTAAAAGTATCTCGATAAGACTTTATTGTATTGGTACTAACATTACGTTGGTTTGGAAGATAATCAGAAAGGAACCGTGTGAGTGTCCTGGCAAAATCAGTCTGTTTCATCAAACGACACCTCCGGTATTAAAATTGAAAAGTTCTGTTCAACTGAAACTATGATTTTTGGATATAAATCAGCAGTCAGCCTTAAGTAATGTTGTGTACCTCTTAAATCAACATGCCCTAAAAATGCAGAAAGGTATGGAAGGAGATTCGTAATATCTTCTTCATTTATGACCCATTTTTTCAAGCAGTGGACTGCAAAGGTATGCCTAAGATCATGGAGTCTTGGTCCCTTTCCACTATGGGAAATACCACCCTTCCATAGAACGTCCCTAAATAAATTATATATCGTACTTTCCTTATAACGTCCTCCGAAAGGAGAGGGAAATAAAAAAGTATTACTGGATTCTATGTGATGAATTTTTTCTACATACAAACGACAACGCCTTGTTAAGGTTTCCGACATTGGAACTTTTCGTTCTTTTCCAAATTTCGTATCCCTAATAAGTAAGACTCCTTGATTTAAGTCAATATCTTTTAGAGTCAAACTTAATGCTTCTGAAATCCGTAGGCCACATGCATATAATATACGAAATAGAAGAGGGAGAATTAGATGTCTGTGGGGGGAAACATCTGAAATAGGGTAATTGTCACATACGGAAAAAATGTTTTTTAACTCTATTTCTGAAAAGATATATGGAGCATAAGAATATCTGTCGATTGAAATAAAGGCAGCTGGAAAAATGTATGCCTCGTAACCAAGACGCACCATATATGTTGCAAGTCCACGTATGATTGAGATCCTTCCGTTTCTTGTACTGACAGTTTCATTTGATCTTTTTTCTGTCCAAATTAGTACCAGTTCCTTCGGAAGCTTCATTTCTAATAGATTTTCATTTGCAACCAAAGTATCAAATTGCTTCAAAAGAGAAGAACTTTTTTTATACTTATAGCCAACAGCTTTCTTTTCTTCAATGTATCCAGCAATCAGTTTACCAAGAATGCTTTGAAACACAATGGCACTATTAGACATTCTTAAGCACCTCCTCTGGATCAATGGCACATTTCCTTAAATCTTCCATTACTGTATGCAGATAGACACTAGTTGATTTAGAATTAAAATGTCCAAGGACTTCAGAGATTACTGGCAATGGTGTTCCCTGTTCAAGCAATGTACTCGCAAGAGTATGACGAAGTGAATGTAATCCTTGCCTATTACCATGAGGAACAGTAATACCAGAAAGTCTAGTATATTTCGTAATAATATTATGAAGGTTAGCGTCTTTACCAAAGGCCTCATAGGGTGCATTCATCCGTATAAAAACAAAAGGAGCATCACTAACAGGCCGTCCATTTTTTAGATAATCAATCAATGCCCACCCTATATCCTTTAAAATAGGATATGTTACGGTATTCTTTGTTTTATTTTGCCTTACTTCTATGGTTTTTGACTGCCAATTTAAATCTGATAACTGCAAAGACTTGATATCTCCAACCCTTATTCCAAGCTTCGCAACTAGAATTAGGATCGCATAATCTCTTTTTCCAGTTGGATTACCCCTATCAATATTATTCAGCAAACGTATAACATCTTCTTTATTCCAGACAGAAGGAACTGCCGGATAATAATACCTATTCTGTTTTGGAACTTTTAAAGATAGATTCTCATCCGTATATTGGTTAAAATAGAGAAATCTCAAATATACTCTTAGCGTTGTTAAAATAGATGCAATACTTTTTCGTGATTCTTGTAAATTGTCTTTACATAGTCGGATATTATTGCTGGTGTAATATCATTTGATTTCTGTACATTTCTGGAATCAAGGTAATCTATGAAAAAGAACAAACGTTGCATACGTGTACGCATGCCTCTTTTTGAATACTCGTTATTTTCACATTCCTTTTCATAGGCAACAAGTTCCTTTTCGAACTGTGGTGGCTTAACATAACCTTTCTTTTTAACAATCCTTCGGATAATTACACCATGGAGCTGGTAGTCGCCCAAAACCCTTATTCTTCTAATGTGGTCTTTGTTCCCCTGAGGCATGGTTTCCTTATAGTAATCAATTGTACATTCATACTTTTCCTTTAAAAATTCTCTTCCCAATACTTCAGTAAAATAGATTTCATTCTTTTCTTTGGCAAATGCAATAACTCTTTTGTAAAAAGCGCGATATCCACAAATAGTGTTATATGCATAATTTAGCCGTTCTAATTCGGATAAAACTTTAGAAACTAATTCATCAATTGGTAATCGAGTTTCCATTTTACACCTCCTAGATTTAATAAATCTATTTTGAGGTATTATGGAAAGAAATAAACATACATTTCACTCTAATAGTGCATATATCCTTATTTCTTTCCATAATGGAAAGACACATTTAGCCACAGGACTAGGAAGACAAGCTTGTCGAAACGGATATGAGGTTCGGTTCTTTAGAGTATCAGACCTAGTGGATCAATTAGAAAAGGCATGGCAAGAGGGCAAATCACAAAACTTTAGAAACCGATTTAAAAAGGTAGATCTAATTATATTAGATGAAATGGGCTATATTCCATTTAGTAAAGAAGGTGCAGAATTACTCTTTCAGCTTATATCAGATTGGTATGAACAGAAAAGTATGATCATTACTTCAAACTTAGAATTTAGCCAATGGTGTATATTTAAAATAAAGTCTTACTGTATGTAAAAAAGATGTACCGTTTAAAATAAAGTTATACTGTTTATAAAAAAGTTGCACCGTATTTCCCCTTTGGATATGATAGTCTAAAGGGGTGTTTTTGTGTCGAAAAGAAAAAGAACATCTAAAGTCGATAAATGGATTAAAGAAGGTCGTGGAACTGGAGTTGGGTTAGATTATCAGCCGTGGATAAAAATTCAAGATGTTTCCTCTCTTGGTCGATCAACAAGATTAAAAGGTATAAAGACTGGTAGACAACATGAGTTTTTATCGGATTTGGAACGAAACTACTTTTATTTAACTGAATTTTCAGATTTTGTATCGGATATTCGAGAACAGTACCCTTTGTTACCGCAAGAAGAGACGATTATCATTGCCGATGAGCTAGGAATAAAACATCCCACAGATCCAAAAACAGGCGATCCAATTGTTATGACAACTGACTTTTTATTAACGGTAAATAAAGGGCAAGAGGTGTTTGAAGTTGCTAGGACAATTAAAATGAAAGATGAATTATTCAAAGAACGTGTACTTGAAAAGTTCGAAATTGAACGAGAGTATTGGCGTAGGAAAAATATTGATTGGGCGATTGTTACGGATGAGTATATCCCTAAAATAATGACACGCAACATTAGCTATATTCATGATTATTATGATATTCGAAATTATGATATATTCCGTGAAATGGATTCGCAATATATAGAAGATCTATCCTTGTCTCTAATGCAAAGGCTATTAAATAACAAACTTAAAATCCGTACCATTACAAATGAATTTGATGCTGATACTCATTTGCCTTTTGGTAGTGGTGTAACACTTTTTTATTATTTACTTGCTCGGAAAATTATCGTGATAGATATGCTTATGCCTCTAAATTTAGAGCAACAGATTCACATTAAATCCTTTGATGAAAGTAGACTAAAGAAGGTGAAATATGGATGATTTATATTAATCAAGTACTTCAATATACGAAGGATTCAAAAAGAATCCGTGTTGTTGAAATAGAGGAAGCATATGTTTTTATCGTGGATATTGATGCACACACATCTATGCCTAAAAAGGAACTTTATTCAACATTAGTTACAGATATCGAACAAAAAGAGTTATTAGTTATAGCAGATCCCTTTTTAAGAGTTGTAATTGATAGGGATTTAACAAAAACGCAAATTCAAAAGCGTGAAAATGATTGGGAGACTATTCAAACTCACTGTTTGGTACATATGAGTTCACTCCTCCAAAAAAAGGGCAGGGAGAAAAAGATAAAGGAAATTGCGGAAGTTGTAAATGTAACTCCTACTAAAGTAAAAAAGCTACTCAGTCGATATTGGCAGCGCGGGATGACAAAAAACTCTATGCTACCCGACTACTCTAATTCAGGTGGTAAAGGAAAAACGAAAGTTTTAACGAAAGAAAAAATTGGAAGACCTAGAAAAGTAAATATAAATAATGAATATCAAACTGGAATTAATATTACTGAGGAAATAAAGGTTCAAATTGAACACGTTATCAGCAAGTACTACAGGAGAAAAAATAACTACTCTTTAAAAGATGTCTATAATTTTATGCTACGAGATTTCTATTCTGATCGCTATAAGGAGAATGGTGAACTGAAATATCGTATTTGGGATGCTGCTCGAATTCCCTCTTACCATCAGTTTTACTACTGGTTTAAAAAGCTAGAAGACCCAAAAAAGGATATTCAGTTTCGTAAAAGTACGAAAGAGTATGAGCTGAAACATCGACCCATTTTAAGTAATTCTAAATCAGAAACAAATGGCCCTGGGACCAGATTCCAGATAGACGCAACTATTGCTGATATATATTTAGTCAGTTCGCTTAATGTGAATAAAGTAATTGGACGACCAGTTATTTATGCGGTATTGGATGTGTATTCACGTATTATCACAGGTCTATATGTTGGTCTAGAAGGCCCATCATGGGTTAGTGCGATGATGGCTTTAGACAATATGGTTGCAAACAAGGTAGAATTTTGTAAACAGTATGGTATCGATATAACCCCTGAGCAATGGCCAACACATCATTTACCTGAGATCATTATTGCTGATCGAGGTGAGTTTGAAGGATATTCGGTAAACAATCTTATTAATAACCTCAATATTAAAATTGAGAATACTACTGCTTACCGTGGAGATTTAAAAGGTATTGTTGAAAGAAAATTTCGAACATTTAACGGGAAAGTAAAGCAAAAAGCACCTGGAGCAATTCAAAAGGAATTTCTAGAGCGTGGAGATCAAGATTATCGCTTGAATGCGACATTGAACCTAAAGGAATTTACGTCTCTTATTATTACAATGGCACTACATCACAACCAAAAAGTCATTGAGAAATATCCTGTTGAAAAAGAAATGGTTGCAGCTGGATTGGTACCAACGCCAATAAATTTATGGAATTGGGGTATTCAAAATCGTAAAGGAAGGCTAAGAACAATTGACAGAAATATTCTTCGCTTAAACGTGCTACCTCGAGGAAATGCGACAATTTCAAGGACAGGCATTAAGTTTAGGAATCTCTTATATGGTTCTCAAAGGGCGATTGAAGAACATTGGTATTTGAAGATGAGAAATAGAAGTTTAGAAATTGTATATGATCCACGAAATGTTGAAAAAATTTATATTCCACACGATGACGGAATGAATTTTGAAACGTGTATTTTGTTAGAACCAAGTGATCAATATAAAAATGATTTTTTGGAGGAAATTGTATTCCAACAACAACTTCGAAATGAACTAGAAGATATAGAACGTACAAGTCAAATTCAACTCACAGTAAATACAGATTCTGCATTGGAAGAGATTATTAGAAAGGCTGTGAAAAACAAAAAGCAATCTTATAATCAACCAACGAGTAAGAAAGCCAAAATAGCTTCTATTCGTGACAACAAGGACGTTGAAAAGTTATTGAATCGGGAATCCGAAAAATTTGATCTATCACCTGATAAGGTTAGTGAACCAGCTGAAGTAATCAACTTCGCAACAAAAGAGAAGGTAGATGAGAAACTACCTAAGAAATCATCCTCACGTCTAATGCAGAAATTAAAAAAGAAGCGAGATGATGAATTTGGAAAAAACAAATGACGCGGTTGTCTTAAAAGGGGAATTTGAGAAAGCCTTCTATAAGGAACAACCTTTAAATGAATATACTAATAATCCATTCATCGAAGCTCTTCCGTCGATATTCAGTGAGGACGATGTGATGGATCGATTTATGGTGACTCCACGAATTAGTAAGCAAGATAAATTAAGTGAAACGAATATTCGTTATCACGTATTAAAACGTGTTAGAAATTTTATCCAACCCTTACCGATTCATTTTGGGGTAGAGCGTCGATTGTCTACTTTAATTCGTAGAGGATATTTGGCACGAAACCCACTGGATGCAACATTTCTGGAGCGTGTTCGCGTATTGCATGAATTGCGTGAAGAAGAAGCGACACATAAAATTATTGATGAACGACTTAATTACATTAGATCGACTGCTGATAGTTTATCCATTATTGGAATTTCGGGGATTGGTAAAACAACAGCAATTGAACGTCTGTTGCTCATGTACCCTCAGGTAATCAAGCATGAAGAATATAAGGGGCAACCATTTAATCGGACCCAAATTGTGTGGCTGAAAATTGATTGTCCTTACGATGGTAATTTGTCTACCTTATGTAAAGGTTTTTTTAAAGCGATTGATGATCTATTAGGGACTCGGTACCTTGAAAAATTCGGTTACTTAAACCGAGTGACATCAACCATGTTGTTACATATGACATCATTAGCAAGCATGTATGGTATTGGTGTTCTCGTCATTGATGAGATTCAACACCTACTCCATTCAAAAAATGATAAGGAAGAAATGTTGAACTTTTTCGTGACGCTATCTAATACAGTTGGTATTCCAACCGTTTTGATCGGCACTTCTAAAGCTCAAAAGTTATTCAAAGGGAACTTCAGACAGGCAAGACGTGCTGCAAGTGAAGGGGCAATAATCTGGGATCGTATGGCAGAGGAAAGTGAAGAGTGGGAGTTTTTTTTAGAAACACTTTGGGAATTACAGTGTTTAAAATCCTATTCCGAGCTTACTGAAGAAATGAGAAAGACTTTTTACTATGAATGTCAAGGGATCACTGCTGTTGCTGTAAATTTGTTTATTTTATCACAAGAACGTGCTTTATTTGATGAGGACAATCCAAATGAAACCATTACATCACAAGTGTTAAAAAAGACGGCAAAAGAAGATATGAAAACGATTCAGCCTATGATGAAGGCAATTCGTACAAACAACCTTAACGATATGATGAAATATGAAGATATCATGATTAACTTGGATGAAGTAATGCTCAATCATAAGAGAAATACAGAAATTACAGGACGAATCCAAGAAGTGTTTAAAGAGCGTCAAAATACAATTAAATATAAAAAGCAAGATACAATCGAAAACTTACATGTTGAAGTAGCAGCCCTTGGTATTTTTGATACATTGAAAGATCAAGATATTAAAAAAATAGCACAAAAAATCGTCGAAGAAAATCCACTTGATAAGGACATTAACCATCTTAAATCAGAACTGATTCAGAAGGCAATTGCATTAAATCAGCAAAAGAAGAAACAGAATCAGAAACAAACTTATAATGATAAAAATGTATTACCACTACTATTATTGAGAGAGAAGGCATTAAAGAACAAGCAACATCCGCATGATTTATTAAAGTTAAATGGTTATATTAAAAATCCTTTGGAAGAATTCTACTAGGAGGCCATTAACATGCTACCATTTTTTACAGATCCATACCCTGGAGAATTAATTTACTCTTCTATAGCACGTTATCATTTTTACAGTGGGAACATTGATTTAAAAGATACGTTGGAAGAAGTTTTCAAAAGTCGTTCTGTGATACCTAGCGTAGAGATTGGTAGTCATTTAAATACATTGGCTCAACAGATAGGGAATCATTATTCTGTAGAAAAACTGTTAGCAATGCATACAATTTATCCTTTTTATGCTCCTTTTCTTTCTAAAAAAAGACAACGTGAAATTATACAAGATGTGCAAGGTGATGGTAAGGGAATTTATACAAGGATAGGGATAATTGCTGGTAGTATCTGTAAAAAAGACGGATTGTATTATTGTCCGTTATGCGCTGATGAGGATATTAAGAAATACAGTGAGCCGTATGTTCATCGTGAACATCAACTTCAGGGGGTAGAATTGTGCTCTCACCATTACTTACGGTTGAAGAAATACCCTATTGATTTAACGACACAAAGTAGAGTTGAATTTATTCGGTTTGATGAAAAACTTATGGATTTTGGTTCAACTTTACAGGAAGTAGAGTCCCCTTATGATCTTGATATTCAAGTTGTACTGTCAAAAATGGTTTATCAGCTTTTAAATGTTGATTTAGAAGCATTTTCACGTGAGGATGTCTTTAAAAAATATCGTAAACTCCTGAGAGAAAAGAATTTAATTACTGCATCAAATAGAGTTAGACAAAAGGAATTGTTTGAAGCTTTTCAAGCAAAGTTCCCTCAAGGGTTTTTAGAAAAGTATGAGTCAGGAGTAAATGAGGAAAATGAGTACAATTGGCTAAAAGTGTTGACCCGCAATTCAAAGCGTCATGTTCATCCATTCCGACATTTATTGTTTTTGTACTTCCTCGATCAGGATATTGGGAATTTTTTCCTAGTAGAAGAAGATGTTGGTCCATTCGGAAAAGCTCCGTGGCCATGCTTAAACAAGGCTGCTCACCATTATAAACAATTGGTCATCCCACATGTAAAAATTACAAGGGATTATAAGTCAATAAATCCTATTGGTACGTTTGAGTGTTCCTGTGGCTTTATATATGCCCGAAAAGGGCCAGATAAATCAAAAGAGGAAAAATATCGCATTGGTCGTGTAAAATCATTTGGAGACATATGGTTTGAAAAACTTTATACCTTAGCAAAAAATAATGAGAATCTAAGCACACGAGAAATAGCTAAAAAACTTGGCGTCAATGCTAAGACTGTGAAAAAATATCTTACTATGGACGGACAAAAAGAAAAGATCGAGAGTAAAGTAACTCCTCCGTTGTTACAGAAGTATAGACAGCAATTGTTAGAGGGGATACAGAAATACCCTAATGATTCAAGAACGAGAATTAGAGAACGTTTTAAAAAGGAATATATTTACTTGTATCGATATGATAGGATATGGTTGTTTAAGCATTTGCCTGAAAAGTGCAGACAAAAACGTGATATTGAAATTGTGAATTGGTCTATTAGAGATAATGATTATTGTATTGAAATAAAACATCTATGCATAACGTTATTAGCTTTAGAAAAGCCCGTTCGGATAACTAAATCACTTATCGGCAGACGCTTAGGTATATTAGCTAACTTAGAAAAAAATTTAAATAAATTACCAAAGTCGAAGAAACTTTTAAATAAAGTTACAGAATCTGTTCAGCAATTTCAAATTCGTCGTTGTTGTAAAATTATAGACCTAATGTTGCAAAATAAGGACCCTGTTGTAATGTGGAAGTTACAACGATTGGGTGCTGTTAAAACGCACCATTTTCATAAAATCAAACCGCATTTAGAGGCTTACATACACATGAAACAGGATGTGAATAACCATGAAAGCAAAACAAGTTAAAGTAAAATGGCCGTTTAGAAAAGGAGAAAGAGCAGGACTGATATGGATTGGGGATCCTTTTCGTTATGATAATAAAATAATGTTGAATTGCTATTTTCGGGCAAGGAAAGTCACAAAAAAAGTACTATTAGACTGGGGGACATTACCTTGCTTGGCAATACAACATTACTATAGTGATGGTGTGATTACTACAAGTCATCCTCCTCAAGGTGTGAAGGAAGTAGATATTACTTTATTTCCTAATAATGTTAAGTATTTTGAAAAGCATTGGAACATCCTTGGAAGCAGTGACCCTGCAACCTCTCGAAGCTTCATATTTTCATTTGACGGAAAAAATGTTATTTTACCTGTCATAGAAGTGTTACGAAGTATATTAGCACCAAATGGTTTTCTTTTATATCGCTTGTTTGAGTCGAACTCTTTTCCTCAATATTTTACGGAAACATACGAATCAAATAAGGTTCATCTTAGCTTTTCATCACTATATGAGTTGAAATATACAAAAACAGCCTTTATTTATCAATTGATTTGGTTATTAACGAATAATGATTTGCGACAAGTATATGAAAGTTTAGCATTCACATGGTTGCAAGAACAGACATTAAAGTTTGAATGGAAATTCACCCAACCAATTACTGTAACTGCTCGTGTAAAGGAGAATAATAATATATGGACAGTTTTACAGATTGTGAGTGTGAAAAACAAGTATATTCCGTATGATAATATCTCTATTTCACATCCAGAAATACAAAACACTGAGAAGTTGAAGGAAGCAAAAAAATATACATATCAATCTTTAAATAAAAACGGTAGCAGCGAACAAAGTTTTACATTAGATGAACAAGTAGACGGATCCACAGAGGATTTTGATTTCGTCCAAATGAATCAATTGAGCCATGAATATACTTCAGTGCCTAGAGTTAAACGAATCAAACGTGGGTCAGTCAAACAACGATTGGAAGAGGATGAAAATACAAGAAGATACTATAGTGATGATCACTCGATTCGTTCTACGGCTGATATTGGCGGTCAACAAATGACAAGAGGATTAGAACATCTAATGTTATATGAAATTAAAGCTCAAGGAGAGCTACAAGATTTTATAAATGTCTTAAAGATTTTGGAACAATTTCCGAGAGTGAAAGCAATTCGGGCATTTAATGATGTATTACCAGAGGCTATTGGAAAGCGAAAGTTCACAAAGCTTAGTGATGGTGTTACTAAAAGAAGTTATGTAATTGCAGAAGTATATATGACAAGTGGTTATAGGTACAGTATTATAGAGGTGGAACGAGAATATCGGTCTTTATCTACAATCATTTTAAGTTCATATAAAAAACAGGACTGGAACAATATTTACTATCAATTATTATTAAATCTAGTAAAAGATAGTGGAACTTGGACAAGTCGATCATTAAATGTCATTAAGACAAAAGGAGTAATAATATCTAAGTCAAAACACTTCAACAAAAATATAAGGCATAGAGCGAAGGTTTTGTTAGGTAAACTTTTGTAAATGTTTCAGTGTTTTAAACCGTGAAAAATTTATCAGACATGGCATTAATAGGACTAGATATAAACTAAAATATTAGGTATAATATATAACAAAATTTAATAGGTATTTTTAATCGAATTATGAATATATGATCATATATAATTATGAGGTGATTTTTATGTTTAATTATTTTCTTTCATTGGATCCTGTCTTACAAGCTTTAATTGGGACACTTTTTACTTGGGGAATGACAGCCCTGGGGGCAGCATTAGTATTTACAACAAAAAGTTTTAATCAAAAATTAATGGACAGTATGTTAGGTTTTGCTGGCGGTGTCATGATAGCAGCAAGTTTTTGGTCACTTTTATCTCCTGCACTAGAAATGGCTGAAGAAAACGGAGTTATTCCATGGATTCCTGCTGCAATAGGTTTTATGTTAGGTGGGATTTTTCTATGGGGAATAGATAAAGTTATCCCACATTTACACCCTAATGCTTCAATTGAGTCTGCTGAAGGTATTAAACCCAACAAAAAAAAGCGAAGTACTCTTCTTGTTTTTGCAATTACCTTGCACAATATACCAGAAGGACTAGCAATTGGAGTAGCCTTTGGTGCAGTGGCAGCTGGATTACCATCAAGTTCTATTACTGGGGCGATTGCACTTGCAATAGGAATAGGAATACAAAACTTTCCTGAAGGAGTTGCTGTATCAATGCCACTTAGAAGAGAAGGAATGTCTAGAAGAAAAAGTTTTATGTATGGTCAATTTTCAGGAATGGTTGAGCCAATTGCAGCGATTATAGGGGTTTTAGCTGTCACTTTTGTTCAACCTATTTTACCTTATGCTCTAAGTTTTGCTGCAGGTGCTATGGTCTTTGTCGTTGCAGAAGAAGTTATACCTGGTTCTCAGGAAGAAGGGAATAAGGATTTAGCGTCCATGAGTCTAATGATTGGTTTTACTGTAATGATGATATTAGATGTAGCACTTGGATAAATACAGCAATTCCAATTATTATAATTTGTGTTAATTATTATTTTTTTAAAAATCAAACAATAATCACACAGTTTGTCAACACTTTAATTTTATTTCTGTAACAATATAAATTCTCAAATGTAGTAAGAGCTAAATAACATAACTAATATTATAATTAGTTAAAATAATATGGTTAAATACAAGGGAGTGTCAATAATTTTGTGTAAATGACACTAAACCCTTTTGTAAGAATTAAGCTAGTTATTTATTATAAACGACCTTGCAGGTCGGACTGTGACTTTCTTCTTCAGTTACTAACCCCATAGCTGG
>NZ_JBQQCO010000039.1:0-12313 GCF_052246295.1 Piscibacillus sp. B03
TACATAGTCCGGTGGCGATAGCAGAGAGGTCACACCTGTTCCCATGCCGAACACAGAAGTTAAGCTCTCTAGCGCCGATGGTAATTGGGGTGTTTCCCCTGTGAGAGTAGGACGCTGCCGGGCAATTTTAATTAAAATATTAACTTATTTTAATTTTTTTATCTCAATAAATTATGGTAGAATACATATTAACCATAATAATGATGACATTTATTAAGATTCCAGCGTAGCTCAGTGGTAGAGCAATCGGCTGTTAACCGATCGGTCGCAGGTTCGAATCCTGCCGCTGGAGCCATTTTTATGCGCTTCCTTAGCTCAGTCGGTAGAGCGCAGCCATGGTAAGGCTGAGGTCACCGGTTCAAGCCCGGTAGGAAGCTTTGGCAAAGAACATAAACTTTTTCAATAGATGATAAACTTCTTAGTTTGGCCCGTTGGTCAAGTGGTTAAGACACCGCCCTTTCACGGCGGTAACACGGGTTCGAATCCCGTACGGGTCACCACTTAATTAATATGGAGGATTAGCTCAGCTGGGAGAGCACTTGCCTTACAAGCAAGGGGTCGGTGGTTCGAGCCCGCCATCCTCCACCACTTAAATTTAATCATTGCCGGCCTAGCTCAATCTGGCAGAGCAACTGACTTGTAATCAGTAGGTTGGGGGTTCGAGTCCCTCGGCCGGCACCACCAGTCATTTGGAGGGGTAGCGAAGTGGCTAAACGCGGCGGACTGTAAATCCGCTCCCTCAGGGTTCGGGAGTTCGAATCTCTCCCCCTCCACCATTTTTAAAATGATTGGGCCATAGCCAAGCGGTAAGGCAACGGGTTTTGGTCTCGTGATGCCCAGGTTCGAATCCTGGTGGCCCAGCCATTTTATTTTTTTATGGATAAAATTCATGTAGAAGTTTAGAATATGTAGGAATAATTATTATTAGAGCCATTAGCTCAGTTGGTAGAGCAAAACCGTAAACTTCATTGAGAAACTTCAATGTAGGTTTCTCCGAGGAGCGTAAGCGTCGCCGAGATAACTTGCAACGCAACGAGCATCTGACTTAACATTTTTATAAATAGAACAAATTCATTTTAGGAGCCATTAGCTCAGTTGGTAGAGCATCTGACTTTTAATCAGAGGGTCGGAGGTTCGAATCCTCCATGGCTCACCATTACATAACTTAACTGAAGGGGCCTTAGCTCAGCTGGGAGAGCGCCTGCTTTGCACGCAGGAGGTCAGCGGTTCGATCCCGCTAGGCTCCACCATATCAGTTACCAAAGTTGTTTCCTGCCAATATCGGGGAGCAGCTTTTTTTATTGTGAGATTTTAATTACTATTAGTTGAGCTTCTCATCAATTACTATTAGTTGAGCTTTTCATCAGGGCCCCTAATAAATTTATGGGGAAAAATCCTGTTTTATGGGGAATTTTTTTAATATATGGGGAAAAATTTTAATTTATGAGGAAAATATAAATTATATGGGGAAAAATTAAAATATATGGGGAAAACTACAATTTTCGACATGCACCTGCCCAACATTTTTAAAAAGAACAACCACCTACAACTTATATTTATTATTAACCCCACCATGTCAAGCTTGTAATCGCTTTCAAATTTGCATATTTATTCATGATTTTGCCCAGTTGAACCATCCTATACTTATGGATAAAATTGTTTCAGATACAAGGGGGTAATAGTCATGAATCAAACATTAGGAATAATCGGTGCTCCAATAACAATTGCTCAGCCTAATATGGGAGTGGATTTAGGTCCAGATTCGTTACGTCATGCTGGACTGATTAACAGGTTATTAAATTTAGACTTAAAGTTAAATGATTATGGTAATGTGTCGGTGCCTATGAAAGGTACTGATCAAATAGATCCTGAAACAAAGTTAAAAAACTTAGAAGAAGTCGCAAGTGGAAATGAAACTATCGCTAATAAAGTTAAAGAAATTAAAAGTAAGGGTAATTTTCCACTAATTCTAGGTGGAGATCATAGTGTTGCGATTGGTACGATTGCTGGTTTACATAGTTATTATAAGAATATGGGTGTGATTTGGTTCGATGCTCATCCTGATTTGAACACAGGTAATATCTCTCCTTCTGGAAATATCCATGGCATGTCATTAGCTGCTAGCATTGGGATTGGACATGATCGACTAATCAATATGAACGGTACAGCACCTAAGGTTAATCCTAAGAATGTCGTTATTATTGGAGCGCGGTCTATTGATGAGGGAGAAAAAGAGATTATTCAAGAACATGGCATTAAAGTTTATACAATGCATGATATCGAAAAACTTGGTATGGATTATGTCATGAAAAAAGCGATTCAATATCTAGAAGAACGAACAGATGGTGTTCATTTAAGCTTTGATGTGGATGGTATAGACCCTGCTCATACACCTGGTACCGGGACTCCAGTTGAAGGGGGCCCGTCTTATCGGGAGACTCGATGTGCGATGCAGTTGCTACACGAGTCAAAATTGTTAACATCAGCTGAAGTCGTGGAAGTGAACCCGCTATTAGATAATCAAAATAAAACGGCAGAAGTAGCCGTAGATATGTTAGCAGCACTGTTTGGTGAAAAATATTTATAGATTTAAAGCTGAAACGTTAATGTTAAGCGTTTCAGCTTTTTCTATTGAATAAATTATCTTGAATTCAAATTTTATTTTTGTAAATTTTAGGTATAATGGAAGGGTAAGTCGGTCATGCTTAAAAGTTTTATAAAAAAATGAAACCTTATATAGGTTGAGTCGTATTAATGCATGACCGCATTTAAATGCGGGGGACAAATATGGATTTTAGACTTGCTCAGTTAATTAAACAAGTTAAAAAAGGTAACCATGAAGCTTTTGGTGAGATCATTGAACATTACCAGCATGGCATATACCAACATTGTTATCGTATGCTGGGGAACCATCATGATGCACAAGAAATGACTCAAGAGACGTTTGTTAGAGCTTATACAAGTATCCAATCATTTAAACAGAAAAACAAATTCGCACCTTGGTTATATCGGATTGCGACTAATTTAAGCATTGATTGGATGAGAAAGAAAAAACCTTTACATATACTAGATCAACCTATTAGTGATGATTATAATAGCACATATGTCGATCAAATTATTCAAGAAGGTCCAACACCTGAAGAAAGTGTTCAAGATCAAGAGTTGAATAATACCATTCAACAGGCGATTTTAGAATTGCCTTCTAAGTATCGGGCTGTGATTGTGCTAAAATATGTTAGGGATTTATCGTTAGAAGAGATAGCGGAGACTTTAGATTTACCTGTGGGAACTGTTAAGACCCACCTTCATAGAGGGAGAGAGGCTTTAAGAAAAAGTCTTGTTAAGACCATTAGGAGCTGATTGAAGATGGCGTGTAACCACATTTTCGAGGAAGAGTTACATCGATTATTGATTCATGAATTATCTCATGATGAAGAGAATTGCTTAAAAAAGCATTTAATGGAATGTAAAGAATGTCAGGGGCACTATCAAGAATTAAAGAAAGTAGATCAGCAGTTATCTGAGCTACAAGAGGTAGAAGCCCCTAAAAATTTAAAACAGAATATATTAAACCAACTACCAAAGGATTCAAAAGTAAAGAAAGTCTCAAAAACGGTTAAAGAACATCCACTCATTTCAGCAGCAGTTGTGTTCTTTGTGATGCTGTTCACTTCAACAATGAGTAGTTTCCATTCCAATCAACAATTGTCCTTATCTAAGCATGAAGGGGTAATTACGGAAGGTGATCGTGTTATTATCCCAGAAGGTCAAGTAATTGAGGGAGATTTTATTGTTCGAAATGCAGAAGTTGTGCTAGAAGGTAAAATTAAAGGAAATTTAACTCTAGTAAATAGTCAAATCATCGAGACTGGCGCTCATTACGATTATCGAGTGGCTAATTGGACGCATCATGTGGAAGGAAAAGTTGTAGAAATCGATCAATATTTTGCTTGGATGTATCATCGCGCTGAAAATGAGTTCAAAAACTTTCTATCATTTGTTACCCCATAACGTTTAGCAGATCATGCTAGACGTTTTATTTTTGCCATTATAGAGAAAACAATTTATGCTATAATTATAGTGGAATATAATGTAGTATTGGAAAGAAATATAGTCTTAAGGGTGTGTGGCATAGTGTGGGAAGACTTTGACCTATTACAAGTGCTCGGAATCGTACTGGACATTGCCGTCGTATGGTTCGTTATATATAAATTATTTACGTTAATACGTGGAACGAAAGCCGTACAGCTATTAAAAGGGATTTTTGTTGTCATCGCTATATGGTTTTTCAGTTCTATATTGGGATTAACAACAGTTCAATGGTTAGTCCGCCAAGCCATTGATTGGGGTTTCCTCGCTGTCATTATCCTATTCCAACCTGAAATTCGTCGTGCTTTGGAACAACTTGGGCGTGGTAGTCTCTTCTCGCGTCACTCTCACTCACAAGAGAAAGCCATTAATGAAACGATTGATGCTATTATTAGTTCTTGTAAATATATGAGTAAACGCCGTATAGGTGCACTCATTACAATTGAACGTGAGACAGGGATGAGTGAATACGTAGAGACGGGTATTAATGTGAATGGTAAATTGACGAGCGAGTTACTGACGAATATATTTATGCCGAATGCTCCGTTACATGATGGAGCTGTGATTATTAAAGAAGATGAAATTGTCGCTGCTGCTTGCTATTTACCATTAAGTGAAAGTCCATTTATTTCAAAAGAATTAGGAACACGTCACCGTGCAGCCATGGGGGTTAGTGAAGTAACCGATGCCCTTACCATTGTTGTGTCCGAAGAAACCGGTATGATATCGGCGACTAAAAACGGAGAATTACACCGAAAATTAGAAGAGGATGATCTAAGAAAGATGTTAACGAAGGAGTTGCATGCAGCTCAGGAGACTAGTAAGTCGTGGAACTGGAGGGGGAAGATGAATGGAAAAGTGGATTAAAAGCCCATGGTTCACACGGATTGTCTCACTATTTCTAGCATTGTTTTTATTTCTTACTGTTAACCTTGATGAGAACACTTCAAGGTCAGATGACCCTTTTCTATTCCCTCAAGGTACGACTGAAATGGAAACAATGGAGAACGTACCACTGCAAGTTGACCTAGAAGAAGAACGTTATGTTGTCCGTGGAGTACCTGATACTGTTGAGGTTTCCATAGAAGGCCCTGTTAGCGTGGTAACACAAGCAGTTAGACAACGTAACTTTGATATATTTATTAATTTAAACGGATTGGAACCAGGGACGCATGAAGTTGACGTGCAACACCAAGGGATGTCGAGTCAATTAAATGTATTTATACAACCTCAGACTATTGAAGTGACGATTGAAGAACGCTCAAGTGTTACACGACCTGTGGAGTTAGAATTTGTAGGTAGAAATGGTACAGAGCTTTCTGAGGTGTTTGCATCATCGCCAACAATCAGTCCAGAAGAGGTTGAAATAACAGGCCCTAAATCCGAAATTGATAAAATTGGTATTGTAAAAGCGATTGTTGACTTTAACGACTTAACTGAAGATGGAAATGCACGGAACATTCCTGTTAAGGTATACGATCCGCAAGGAAATGAATTAAATGTATTTATTAATCCATCAACAGTTAATATAGAGGCTGATGTCTCAATATCGGACAAGCGTTTGCCTTTAGAAACTGAGACAACCGGTGAATTGAGTGATGAACTAGTCCTAGAGGGAATTAATGTAACACCGGTTACTGCCACCATGTACGGTCCTGCAGAGACGTTAAGTGATATTGACCGAATTGAACCAATTATGATAGATTTAACAGAAATTAGTGAATCGATGACGTATGAGCATGAGCTTGATACGCCACCTGGTGTAAGAAAGGTTGAACCAGAGGCTGTATCAGTTGAAGTTGTCGTCGAAGAAGCTCAAGAAAGAGAAATAACAGACCTAGATATAGAAGTCGAAAATTTAACAGAGGGTAGGGACATAACATTTATTGATCCTGAGGAACCTGTTATTGATGTCACGTTTATCGGCAAAGAATCTGACTTAGAAGAACTACAAGAAGAAGACATACGTATTTGGATTGATGTTTCCGAAACCATTGAAGGTGAAGTTTATAAAAACATAGAGATTGATACACCAGATGGTATACGCTATAGAACAGACATAGAACGGGTCAGAGTCCGTATAGAATAAATCGATAAAGAAAACGTGAGAGTAAAAAGGAGCGAAAAGATATGGGTAAATATTTCGGTACAGACGGTGTTCGAGGCGTCGCCAACAAAGACTTAACACCAGAATTAGCTTATAAACTTGGCCGTTTTGGCGGTTATGTTTTAACAAAAGATTCAACAGAAAAGCCAAGAATTCTAGTTGGTCGAGACACTCGTATATCTGGGGAAATGCTAGAGGGTGCTTTAATTGCAGGGATTCTATCCGTTGGAGTTGAAGTAATGCGTTTAGGTGTAATCTCAACACCAGGTGTGGCTTACTTAACAAAAGCTTCTGGTGCTCAAGCAGGTGTCATGATTTCAGCCTCACATAATCCAGTTGAGGATAATGGGATTAAATTCTTTGGCTCAGATGGGTTTAAACTATTAGACGCTCAAGAGGATGAAATTGAAGCATTATTAGACGGTGAAGATGTACTGCCACGACCAGTCGGTGGCGACATTGGCCAAGTCATGGATTACTATGAAGGCGGCCAAAAATACTTACAACACTTAAAACAGACAGTTGATCAAGACTTTGATGGTGTCAAAATTGTATTAGACTGTGCGCATGGGGCGACATCACCATTAGCATCCCATTTATTTGCGGATCTTGAAGCGGATATTATGGCTATTGGTGCTTCACCAGACGGTTTAAATATTAACGATGGTTATGGCTCTACAAATCCTGAAAAGTTACGTGAGACCGTAATTGAACAAGGTGCAGACCTTGGTTTAGCTTTTGATGGTGATGGGGACCGCCTTATTGCGGTTGATGAAAAAGGAAATATCGTGGATGGAGATAAAATCATGTACATTTGCGGTAGTTTTTACAAGAGTCAAGGCCGCTTAAAACAAGACACAGTCGTAACCACGGTCATGAGTAACATCGGACTATATCGTGCTTTTGATGAATTAGGGATTTCAACTGCTAAAACAAAAGTTGGAGACCGTTACGTGATGGAAGAGATGCGTAAGAACGGTTATAACTTAGGTGGTGAGCAGTCAGGACACATTATTTTCTTAGAACATAATACAACGGGTGATGGTATGTTATCTGCCTTACAACTCGTTAATGTTATGCAAGAAACGGGTAAACCACTGTCTGAATTAGCAGAAGGAATGACAAAATTCCCACAAGAGCTTAAAAACGTTCGTGTAACAGATAAACATACTGTAACGGATAACGAAAAGGTAAAAGAAGAAATTAATCGTGTCGAGCAAGAATTAGGGGACAAAGGTCGTGTCCTTGTACGTCCATCAGGTACAGAGCCTCTTGTTCGTGTGATGGTGGAAGCACCAACGAAGGATGACTGTGACAAGTATGTCAATCAAGTTGTAGCAGTCATAGAGGAACAATTAGGAATGTAAGTTGCATAAATATAGAAGAGGCATAGGGTGTTATAGTGCCCTATGCTTTTTTTGTTAATAAATTGTAATTGACCAATTGTTTGAGTTTAAAGTAAAATATGAGTTGTGCTGTTTAAAAAGCACGCGATTCGGGAATGGAAAGGAGCGTAGTCGTAAAACTTAATACTAAAGCGCCAGGACTATTTCTATGGACGGTTTAACTAGAAATAGTTGACGAGGAGAAGGTTTCATCGAATGATCGGCGGGTGCCTTCCAGCTGCACGTCATCTCAGCTGTGTGTTCTAGTTGAAAACATAGAGGCAACTCTATGCACAACCAACTAAAACAAGATGACCCAAAAATACAGAATACGAGAAAGGGGCAAACGAATGCCCCTGACATCAGGAATTTGTTTGCCTCTTTCCATAGGAGGTAACACGACATGTGTGGAATTGTAGGATATATTGGTAACGAAGACGCAAAGGAAATTCTTTTAAAAGGACTTGAAAAGTTAGAATACCGTGGCTACGACTCAGCAGGTATTGCGGTGCGTTCAGATCAAGATTTGAACGTCTTTAAAGTAAAAGGACGTATTGCAACCTTACGTGATGCTGTGGATGAAAACGTTCAAGCGTCAACTGGAATCGGTCATACACGTTGGGCAACTCATGGTGAGCCAAGCGAGACGAACGCTCACCCTCACCAAAGTACATCTGGCAGATTCACTTTAGTTCACAATGGAGTGATTGAAAACTACCAAGAACTTAAAAGTGAATATCTAGAAGGTGTAAACTTTGTCAGTGAGACAGACACTGAGGTTATTGTTCAATTAGTGGAGAAGTTTGCTCAAGAACTAGGTACTACGCTTGAAGCATTCCGTAAAACCGTAAGTCTTTTACATGGTTCGTATGCTTTAGCGGTATTAGATTCAGAAAATCCTGATGAAGTGTATGTTGCGAAAAACAAAAGCCCATTATTAGTTGGTTTAGGTGAAGACTTTAACGTTGTCGCTAGTGACTCAATGGCGATGCTACAGGTCACCGATCAATTCGTTGAACTAATGGATGAAGAAGTAGTCATTGTTAAACAAGACAGCGTAGAACTTCAGAAGTTAGATGGCACAACAGTTGAACGTGAACCATTCACAGCAGAAATCGATGCAAGCGACATTGAAAAAGGTACGTACCCTCACTTCATGTTAAAAGAAATCGATGAGCAGCCGTTCGTCATGCGTAAAATCATTCAAGAATATCAGGATGAAAATGACGATATTAAGCTAGATGAAGATATTCGTAAAGCGATGAGCGAATGTGATCGTGTGTATATTATCGCAGCGGGCACAAGCTATCATGCTGGCTTAATCGGAAAAGAATTTCTAGAGAAAATTGCAGAAGTACCAACGGAAGTACACGTAGCAAGTGAATTCTCATACAACTTCCCACTATTATCTGAAAAGCCATTATTTGTGTTCATTTCACAAAGTGGGGAAACAGCAGACTTACGCTCAGTATTAGTGGAAACTAATAAATTAGGACACCCAGCACTTACAATCACAAACGTGCCGGGGTCAACCCTTTCTCGTGAAGCAGACTATACGATGCATCTGCATGCAGGACCTGAGATTGCCGTTGCATCAACGAAAGCTTACACAGCACAAATGGCCGTATTAGCGATTTTAGCTGTTGATACAGCACGTGCTAAAGGCTTAACATTAGATTTTGATCCAATGAAAGAACTAGGAATCGTTTCAAGTGCCATGGAGGCTCTATGTGACCAGAAAGAAGTCTTCGATCAAATCGCTCGCGATTACCTATCGACAACACGTAATTGCTTCTTCATCGGACGTGGATTAGATTACCATGTTGGATTAGAAGGTGCCTTAAAACTAAAAGAAATTTCATATATTCAAGCTGAAGGATTTGCAGGTGGAGAGCTTAAACATGGTACTATCGCACTAATCGAAGACGGTACACCTGTGATTGCTTTGGCAACACAAGAACACGTGAACAGCTCAATCCGAAGCAACGTGCAAGAAGTTGTAACACGTGGTGCAAATGACTGCATCATTAGTTTAGAAGGATTAGATCGTGAAGGCGACGCATTCGTCATTCCGACCGTTCATAACCTATTTACACCATTAGTTTCCGTACTACCATTACAATTAATCTCTTACTACGCAGCCCTTCACCGTGACTGTGACGTCGATAAGCCGAGGAACCTGGCAAAGTCGGTAACAGTGGAATAATAGAAGAAAATTAGAAGCTGAGTGTGTTGATTTACAATCAGGTTGCTACATTAACATTCAGGTTGTTACATTGACAATCAGGCTGTAATTCAGCATTATGTACAATTGGGTAAAAAGCTGTAATTAAAAACAAAGACACTTGTAAATATTTCCAAGTGTCTTTGTTTTTTTGCATCGTTAGATACCTTAATTAAGTTAAACCACTGCTTTTTCACCTTTTTTTAGTTTCAAATCCTTTATTTTTTCAAAAAACATAAAAATTTTAATGTTAGAATCACAGTATGAAATACACAAAGATATAGTTCAAGAAATATTTATTAAGAACTTAATTTACCCTGATTTGAAGATAGAGCAGTTAAGTGAAGAATTTGAGGGTTTAAACCTTAGTGAAAGTGAAATGAAAAGGATCCTTTTTGGTAGTTACATGGAAGAAGACGAATTTTATAAAAGGCCATTATCAAAACTCATGAGTGATATATATAATAATCTTTCCTAAGGTTATAGGATGGGTTTATGATAACCGTGGGAAACGTTACAAAAATAAGAATCCATCTTTCTTCTATTATATTCTTACAGAAGAAAGATGGATTTTTATTTGTTATTTTAATATTCCTTGAACCGCTTCTTACTGCAGGAATCATATAATGGCTAGTTAAACATTAAGTGAACTACCAAGTAATAACTGGTTTTATCTCCGCAGGGGCTCTAATTAACTAGCTGACATCAAAATCATGCTTACTTTTTGCAAAAAATTGAATAAGATTATACAATTCATTTTCGGTCAAATGTTTTGCAAAAAATTCCTAAGCGAACGTTTTGACTAACTTAAGGAAGGAGCTGTTAATTGGGGTAACGATGCATATCATAATAACTCGTTTTCCACAACTCAAGTACTTCAGTTAGATCTTCGAGCTTTCGTTTATAAATAGATGTGGCAAATATTGGCAGTGCATATTTATTATAAGTTTCTAATTTTAGAATACTATTTATTTTAGCCCAGTCGAGAAAAAGATTAGCTAAATCTTACTAAAAGCTCTAACCATTGCTTCAAACAATTTTTGTCCGCTATTAGTAAAATATGCGTTTTTATCCAATTCTTCGAGAGCAAGAGGTATTTCACGAATTAAAGTGGTCAATCTTTCTTCTGCTTTTAGTTTACTTTCACCACTTAAACGTTGCTCAGCTTTTTTATAAAATTCAGCTACAATTATATTAACATAAGTAGCATGTAAAACACCTATAATAGGTCGTGGGTCAGGTCGCCATGGGTGATGGTATACTTCCATATTGTTTTGGGGTTTATCTTCTAATAAAGCACTAACGACCATAATAGAAGAAAGTTTGTTGTGACAATTTTCATGTAAAATTTGTTCTGCAAATATTAAATCCATGTTAAATACAGGAGAAGTAAATTGGCATCCCAAACAGGAATCAACAGAAAATGCAAGGGCTTGATGTACTGTCGTATAATAAGGAACAATTGTCTTTGTGAAAATATTTATCTCTTTAAACCCTTCATCCCATATATAATTTGTTAAGTCAGAGGCATTAGCAAGTTGCTCTAACAGTTTTTGATTAGTCGAGGTGATCACATTAGTGAAATCCGAATCACTGAATTCTCCCGTTTGTAACTTTTCATTTAATAAGCTAATAAGTAAAATATTTTTATCTTTTATCAATATATCAGATTTAGCAATAGTTCCATTTTCATAAAACTCATAAAAGGGGTTCTTATTGCAAATAATCTCCTCTAATATTTCAGGAGTTAAAGTAAAACGGTTATGATTTATTGAAGAAAATCCCCCTGAAATACCTATAGTTCCCCCTAATCCATTTAAATCCCAATCCCCGGAAGGCTTAGGGGTAAAGTCTATTTTAAAGTCTACCCCATTTGAATAAAGTGGGTAGATAATTATCGACTTAAATGCATAACTAAAATAATCTATAGCTTTGTCATATTTCCCCAAGGAAAACCACTTATATCCACTTCGAAATGCATAAATTGAAATTGGCCAATAAAAGAGATCTTTAGATTTCTCTATAGGGATTTTACTTAATAACTTAAATAAATACTCTAGTTGATTTACTTCTTTATAATTAATCTCTGGTATTCTTTTCATTTGAATAAGTATTGCTAAAAACGAGCTTTGATATGAATTGGAAACTAAGTTTTTAAGAGCCATACTTTCTTCTATGTTTGGTGTTACTAGTTTATTAAAGTCTAGATTATGTGTTTTAGTTTTAGTAATAGTAATCCCTCCTAAGAATACAATTGAATTTTATTTTATGAAAAGCAATTGTTTTATTTATTCCCAATTAAAAAATAATTTCTTGTTAGTTTGTATAGTGCAAAATAAAAATACATAGTTTTGCAACGAAAAAGTACACAACGTTGCAATAAAAAAGACTTGCCAGCCCAATCAAATAACTCTACTGTTATTGGTGTCTAATCAAATCACAGTGGAGGTTGAAAGGAATGCTGGCAATGTCTGAAGTTAATTGTATCAAACTTTTAAGAAATCAAAA
>NZ_JBQQCO010000040.1:0-9742 GCF_052246295.1 Piscibacillus sp. B03
GAGCCAGGATCAAACTCTCCATAAAAGTAGTTTGATTGGCTAAATAGTTTAAGGTTTTTCATCTGCCAATCCAGATGAAAAACTAGAATTGACTACAGGCTATTTTGTTTAGTTTTCAAGGTTCAAACATTAAATGGTGGGCCTGAGTGGACTTGAACCACCGACCTCACGCTTATCAGGCGTGCGCTCTAACCAGCTGAGCTACAGGCCCATTTAATGGAGCGGGTGATGGGAATCGAACCCACGACATCAGCTTGGAAGGCTGAGGTTTTACCACTAAACTACACCCGCGTTTAATAAAAACTATTAATTGAAACGCAATAAATATATTAAACTGTATTGAAGAAAAATGCAACCCTTAATTTCTTGGAAATTATTAAATTGCTAACGCGCCCGAGAGGAGTCGAACCCCTAACCTTTTGATCCGTAGTCAAACGCTCTATCCAATTGAGCTACGGGCGCCAATGGCGACAATATATATAATATCAAATTCAGCAATGAATTGCAATAACTTTTTCAAGAAAGTTATATGCGGCCGAGAGGATTTGAACCTCCACGGGGTAACCCCCACTAGGCCCTCAACCTAGCGCGTCTGCCGTTCCGCCACGACCGCTAATGGTGAGCCATGGAGGATTCGAACCTCCGACCCTCTGATTAAAAGTCAGATGCTCTACCAACTGAGCTAATGGCTCATGAATTTATTTTATTTTATAGAAAATGAGATTGTCAGATGCTCGTCGCGTTGCAAGTTGTTTCGACGATGCTTACGCTCCTCGCAGTTTACTTCCCAGAAGTAGTTTCAAAGAAGTTTTGTGCTCGTCGCGTTGCAAGTTGTTTCGACGATGCTTACGCTCCTCGCAGGAACCTACATTGAAGGATCTCAATGATGTTTACGATTTTGCTCTACTAACTGAGCTAATGACTCCTAATAAGATCTCAATTTAAGCAATAAAAAAAGACGTGTTAATCGTCTTATTTAAAAAGAACGAATCTTTTATTTTAAATAAAAATGGCTGGGCCACCAGGATTCGAACCTGGGCATCACGAGACCAAAACCCGTTGCCTTACCGCTTGGCTATGGCCCAACGAATGGCGGTCCGGACGGGACTCGAACCCGCGACCTCCTGCGTGACAGGCAGGCATTCTAACCAACTGAACTACCGGACCTAACAATAAATATTTAAATAAAATAAGATGACCCGTACGGGATTCGAACCCGTGTTACCGCCGTGAAAGGGCGGTGTCTTAACCACTTGACCAACGGGCCATTTTACAATGGCGGAGAAGGAGGGATTCGAACCCTCGCGCCGCTCACGCGACCTACTCCCTTAGCAGGGGAGCCCCTTCGGCCTCTTGGGTACTTCTCCATGGCTCCAGCGGCAGGATTCGAACCTGCGACCGATCGGTTAACAGCCGATTGCTCTACCACTGAGCTACGCTGGAATATGTTGTTTTAATTAACTTGCGACGTTGAATATCATACAATATCTTTGAAAGGCTGTCAATCAGTTTCACAAAAGTTTTACCTAAAACTTTTACTTGTACAAATGCATGAATTAACGACTGCGAAATAAAATTTATCATGAAATGAATGTGTAAGTCAATAACTCTTTAAAATTTTATTCAATAAATTTTAAATGTCCTTTACATTTCCCGCACCTATACCTATTTAAATTAATTCTACGTTTGCGCCTGTATGTAGTTTGGCAAGATACACATTTATACATAATATTACGTTGATCTGCTTCTGAAGGTAACACTTGGCAAAACCTCGGCGCATCTACTTTCTTTAATAATTCTCTAAACTCCTTACTCCTATGATGATATGGTTTGCCGTCTACATGTGGGTGGTAGTGACACAACTCGTGTTTAATAATTCCTATTAGTTCTTGTCTTCCTAATTCAGTTAAGTACTTGGGGTTAATCTCTATTCTTCTTTGTGTAGGTAAATAGCGACCTCCTGTAGTTCGAAGTCTTCCATTAAAACATGCTTCACCTACAAATGGTTTGTCAAAATACTGCAAAGATATATCTTCAACTAACTTTTGTAGTTCTCGTTGTTCCATTCTAATCCCCCATTTAATTGAAATATACCTAACATACATTGGAGTAGCATGCTAGGTATACCATTGGAATTAATTTCATGAGCAATTTTTGTGCTCAAGCATATACTAAATTAAAATAATTGATTAAAAGGTGATTGTTATGCCTAAATGGTTTAAACGCCAGATGTTAAATGCATATGCAAATAAAGACATTCGCCAAATAAAGCTACTAAACCAGTGTTGGTTCTTTTACCATAGTAAAAACTTAGAAGAAGTATCACAGGAGTAGTTAACTGCCAACCATTGTTAATGCAATTCTTTCTCTTTTGATATCTACTTCATCGACCCAAACCGTCACGATATCACCGACCGACACGACGTCTAGTGGATTATTGACGAAGCGATTTGACATCTTCGAGATATGAACAAGCCCATCTTGCTTAACACCGATGTCAACAAATGCCCCAAAATCAACTACATTACGCACAGTTCCTTGTAGTTCCATTCCTTGTTGTAAGTCTTCCATAGACATAACATTAGTTTTAAGTAAAGGCTTAGGTAGTTCATCACGCGGATCACGGTTAGGCTTTTTCAAGTCTGCTATTATGTCTTCAAGAGTTAACCGACCCACATCTAAATGATTTGTCATCTGCTCTAAATCCTGTTGATTTAGTTCGTTGATCAGTTGTTCTGTTCCAATATCCTCTGTTGATAACCCTAATTGTTTTAACAATTGTTTTGTTATGTCATAGCTTTCAGGGTGAATCGACGTACGATCTAGAGGTTCCTCACTTTCTAGTACACGTAAGAAACCAATCGCTTGTTCATATGTTTTAGCACCTAGACGTGGCACTTTCTTTATCTGTTTACGGTTAGTAAATTTACCGTTCTCGTCTCGATACTTCACAATATTGGTCGCAACCGTTTTATTTAAACCTGATATATATTGTAGTAAAGAAGCTGAGGCTGTATTAACATTTACACCTACTTGGTTTACAGCCGTTTCCACAACAAACCGCAATGATTCACTTAGCTTCTTCTGACTAACATCATGTTGGTATTGACCTACTCCTATTGATTTAGGGTCAATTTTAACAAGCTCACTTAACGGATCTTGAACACGTCGAGCAATTGATACCGCACTACGTTCCTCTACTTGTAGATCCGGGAACTCTTCTCTTGCTAATTTTGATGCTGAATAGACACTTGCACCTGCTTCATTAACAATTAGATAGGCTAAATCTAAATTATGCTTTTGTATTAATTCAGCTATAAATTGCTCTGTCTCTCTTGATGCCGTACCATTACCAATTGCGATTAATTCAACAGGATACTGTTTTAGGACTTTAAGAATCTTCTTTTCTGCGCCCGCTACATCGTTACGAGGTGCTGTAGGGTAAATCACGTCCACTTCTTTCATGTGACCTGTTTCATCTACAACAGCTAGTTTACACCCTGTTCTAAAAGCTGGGTCTACTCCTAAAATCATTTTACCCTTCAAAGGTGGTTGAAGTAGAAGTTGACGTAAGTTCTTAGCAAATATTTCAATCGCATGGTCTTCAGCCTCATCTGTTAGTGAGGACCTAATGTCACGTTCAATAGATGGTTGGATTAGACGTTTATAACTGTCTTCAATTGCCACTTTTAAAAATGCAGTCTCTTCAACATTTTGCTTCTTAATAATTGAACGGTTTAAATAATCCATAATTTGATCTAGTGGCGGTTCAATCGATACCTTTAGAATTTTCTCTTTCTCACCACGGTTTACAGCCAACACACGGTGATGCGCCATTTTCGATACTGGCTCACTATAGTCATAATACATTTGAAAGATTTGCTTGTCGTCTTCTGCATTCTTCTTAACTTCTGTTTGTACTAGTCCTTTTTTAAATGTTAGTGAACGAATCTTTTCACGATAAGCTGCTTCATCAGAAATCCATTCAGCAATAATGTCACTTGCTCCAGTAAGTACGTCTGAAACATCAAGCAACTCGTGTTCTTCGGATAAATATTTTTGAGCTTCTTCTTCAAGTCTTAGCCCCTGTTGTTTCCAAATATCTAATGATAAAGGTTCTAACCCTTTTTCTTTTGCAATTGTAGCTCTTGTCCGCCTCTTTTGCTTATATGGGCGATATAAGTCCTCAACTCGTTGTAATTTTGTTGATTGTAGTATATCTTGTTTTAGTTCTTCCGTAAGTTTACCTTGTTCATCAATTAAACGAATGACTTCGTCTTTTCTTGTTTGCAATTGAAGTTGATAATCATATGTTTCCTTAATTGCTTGAATCTCGGTTTCATCAAGCCCTTTTGTTTGTTCTTTTCTATAACGTGCAATAAAAGGAATTGTGTTACCCTCTTCAATTAATTCAATCACTTTTGTCACAATTGAAGTATTTTGTTTCACATCATTTGCAACAAATTGTGTTAATTCGGTATGTAATTCTGACAAACTACTTCCTCCTCACATAGTCAATACGTTAATATTGTACCAAAAATAGTTGAGAACGAAAAAAGCTCTAACGTCCATTCTGAATTTTAGACATTAGAGCTTCATCCATTATATTTCATCGCAATTAACGTAGTATCATCATCTAAAGATAATTTTTGTTGAATTGAGTACCATTCAATTGTTAAAGACATAGACTGGTGTTTATAAAACTCATTCGTTAATTGCCGCTCATTTACTCCGTCTGAGAACATAAAGAAAACAGTGTTAGGTTTTAACTTTCCACTGTGCACTTTTGTTCGAATAGGAATTCCTGATAAATAACCTGAGACTGGGATGTTACGTTTCTTTTGACCTTGATCATCGACAATAATAATTCCAATATTACCGAATGATACATAGGAATAAGTTTCCTTATTATAATCGACTTTCAATAAACCAATTACACAACCACGTAACTCGTTATTGAAGAACACTTCGTTGCATTTCCTTAGTAAGTCGTCCAATGAGTCACTCGCATTTTCTCTGACAACAGTAATAACCTTCTCAGATGACGCTTTAGCTAATTCACCACTACCTAGACCATCTGCCAATACAGCAATGAAAAAGTCATCAAATTCGATGTAATAAAAACTATCTCCAGAGTAGTAGTTACCTTTTTTCGCTTCGTTAAAAGTAGCAACTTCCATGCGATCAAAGTTTTCTATCAAAATAACGCCTCCAGATCCTCTTCGGAAATGGATTCTCTTAGTTTACGAAGCGCTCGTCGTTGTAACCTCGAAACATGCATTTGAGAAAGTCCCAGTTTTTCTCCGGTTTCTTTTTGACTTAGGTTTTCAAAAAACGTACATTTTAAAATTTCCTGTTCACGTTCATTTAGTATAGGCATGAGCTTTTCGACCAACAACTTATAATCGGTTTGTTCATAACCATCGTCTTGTTGGCCTACTAAATCTAAAATCGTAACTGTGCTTCCGTCAGAATCCGCTTCAATACTACGGTCGGCCGAAAGTGCATTATAACTCTGTCCCATTTCCATCGCTTCTAGCACTTCTTCTTGGGACACCTCTAAATAATCAGCGATATGTTCAACAGAAGGAGAATATTGATTCTCTGTTGTCAATTCTTCAACGGCTTTCTTAATTTTAGGACCTAACTCTTTAATTCTTCTTGGAACGTGAACACTCCAAGTTTTATCACGAATATATCTTTTAATCTCCCCGATAATCGTTGGAATTGCAAACGATTCAAATGATTTCCCAAAGGAATCGTCATAACGATTAACGGCTGCAATCAATCCAACCATCCCGACCTGTACGAGGTCTTCATGAATCGATGCATTCTTTGAATACTTTTTGGCTATAGAATGGACCAAGTTCTCATACTTCAATACAATTCTTTCTTGTATTGCTTCATCTCCTGGTGATTCCCTTAATTGATTAATTAAAGTATAAATTTCATCTTCATTATTGTGTAGTTGAGATTTGGTCGTCATTTTGCCCCACCTCATTTTCCTGCAAATACTTAGTCATTAAAACGATCACACCGTGATTATTATTGATTTCAACTTTATCCATGAGGGCATCAATTAAGAAAAGACCAAAACCTCCTTCTTTCATGTTGTCGATTGGCATACCGCGATCATATGGTCCAATATCTTCTTTCACTTTTTCTAAATCAAAGCTTCCGCCATAATCCGCTACCATTACTTCTAATTTATCTTCATATAGCGCAAAGCCAATGGTGACTTCTCCTTGATCTTCTTCATAGTAAGCATGTTTAACAGCATTAGTAATAGCTTCAGAAACAGCAACTTTTAGGTCTTCAATATCTTCATAGGAGAAACCCATACGATTGGCTACTCCTGAGATTGTTAACCTTAATACTCCAACGTATTCTGACTTTGCGGGCAACTTCATTTCGACAAAATCAAATGGTTTAGTCATTATTTACCACCTCTAATTGTGTTTTCAATATTCATAACGTCATTCAGCCCAGTGATATTAAAGAGGCGATACACGTTTTCTTGTAAATTTACTAGTGTGAATGAGCTATTTACTTCGTTAGACGTTTTCAACCCACTAATAAACACACCCAAACCAGTACTATCCATATAGCTAACTTTTTCTAAATCTACTTGTACTTCGGCACCTTCTTCTTGTAAGTAACCGAGTAATTTTTCTTTTAATTCCGGTGCTGTATATGCATCTATCTCGCCTGATAATTTAATTACTGTTACTTGACCTTCTTGATAATCTTCAATATACAAGTTCATTTTAATCTCCCCCAATCAATTCAAAACTATTTGATGTTTACCCTTAGACAAAAGTGTTAAACATTCAATTAGTCATTTCTTTTTAGGACGATTAGTGTAAAGTCATCGCGAAGCTTGAAATCTTGTAAACGTTCTAAATACTTATAAACATTATCTACAATCTCTTGCGCTGAAAGATGCTTATATTCTCTGATTACCTCGAGAACTTCTTCACGCTCAATAAAGCGATCCCCATCTCTACACTCTGTTACTCCGTCGGTTAATAAAACAATCAAGTCACCTTCATTTATTCCATCAATATACTGATTGTATTTAACCTCTTTTTGGACACCTAGTAGTAGACCCTTGGCATCGATTTCTTCAAATTGATCTTGTTGAGCTCTATAGATAAACCCTGGTTCATGTCCTGCTGTTGCATAGTAGAACTCATGTTTATGAACGTCATACAATCCATAAAACATTGTTACAAACATTCCAGATTCTACATTTCGTTCTACTACACGGTTTAATAGTTCTAAGATCACTTTAGGATACATTCTGTTTTCAGGGAAGCTTTCCATTGCATATTTAATCATCGACATAAAAAATGCTGCTGGAATGCCTTTTCCGATAACGTCAGCAACAGCAACACCAATATTACCTTCATCATCTTGTACAAAATGATAATAGTCACCGTTCATCAGTTTAGCTGGAATAGACGTTGCACCGATGTCAATATTCTGCACACCAGGTACAGTCGTACTTAAAAGAGTATTTTGCATATTTGCTGCAACTTCTATTTCTGCCTTTAATTCTAACTGCTTTGCTCTTAATTCATGATATTCTTTATATGCTAAGGCATAGCTAGTCATGGTCTGAATTAAGAAATCAAACGAATCCTTAATTTTATCATCCATATCAGGATCAATTTCTAATAATGCCTTAAAATGTTGTTCTATTATTTCATCTGGTGACACATCTTGCTTTATAGCTTTATTTAATTGTTCTGCTTGATATAAAACAACTTCATCTTTCGTCTCCAAATACTGCTTGAGCAAATCTTTGTATTGCTTTATATCCGTCTTGTTTGAGCTCAAGCTCATCACCTCACTTAACGCAACCACTTAACAATTGTCACTTTAGTTCCATTCTCATTTGATTCAATATCGAACTCATCCATTAAACGTTTAACCCCTGGTAACCCAGCACCTAAACCACCAGAAGTTGAATACCCATCTTCCATTACTTTGCTGATTTGTTCTATACCAGGACCGTGATCAGACGCAGTTATTTTAATACCGACAGAGTTAGTACCTTGAACTTCTTCAAACGATACTTCTCCACTACCAGCGTATAAATAAATGTTACGGGCTAACTCAGATATGGCGGTCGCGATGCGTGCCTGGTCAACAGAGCCAAAACCTAAATCTCTAGCTAAATTACGGCCAGACTGTCTAGCTCCTACAATGTCCCATTCCTTCTTAATTGGCACAGTAGTTAAGGCCCCTTTCATCACTTTTCCTCCAATTCTTGTTTCAGCTTAACCAACCCTTGTTCTAAGTCTAAAGCTGTTTGAACATTCTGAAGATGGATCCCTAAATCGATTAAGGTCATAGATACTGCAGGTTGGATGCCTGTAAATACTACTTTTGCCCCCATTAATTCTGCCATTGATACAACATCTCCAAGCACTTTAGCAATAAACGAATCTATAATTTCCACTGAAGTTAAGTCTACAACTACTCCAGTGGCACCTGTTTCATGAATTTTACTTAATAAATCTTCTTGGAATTTCATAGCCGTTTGGTCATCAAGTTCAATTTGAACAGATACCAAAAGATAGTCTTGCAGTTTCAGAATTGGAATTCTCACTTTATTCACTCCTCTTCTCAATCGACTGAATAATGTCATCAATTACTTTCTCATCTTGTTCTCCAACTTTTGCAATTTCTCTGTTTGTCATTTCTAATGCCTTTTCAAAACCGCGTTTCAAAGAACTCTTTGTCGGGAATTTGCTTAAATCAATTCCTAAATTAACAATGGTTTGAGCAATTTCCGGTCTTATACCTACAAGAATACAAGTTGCACCAATTAACCTTACAGCTTCAGCAGCTTGTATAATGTGGTGTGCTACCATTGTGTCTACTACAGGAACTCCCGTAATATCAATCAGCACAACATCCGCACGATGCTTAATGACACCATCTAATAAATTCTCCATAATAAGCTTAGCTCGATCTGTATCAATTGTGCCCACTAGCGGCATAATTGTAATACCGTCCATAACTGGAATAAGTGGAGCTGATAGTTCCTGAAGCGCTACTTTTTGGAGAGATATAATACTATTCCAGTTCGTAGAGTAAGCATCAATTAATTTTTTTTTAATTGGATCTACCCAACCATTGACATCATCTACAATTTGCAAGAATTGTTCTTGATCTTTAACGTCAGACTCATTTATTAGTGTTCTAATGCAAAGGCTACGAAACGTTTGCATGCCTTCAGTTAAATACCCTAATGGCCAGCCTAAATTTACGATTCTTTCAGTAAATTGTTCTATGGAATCTTGGGAGTGCCCATCTTTTAATTTTGAGAAAACTAGGTTAACAAACTCACGATTAACTTGTTCAATCATGTCGTCTGAGATCGTTGATGTATATTCTTTTACTTTGCTGTCTTCTAAATTGTCCATCCAATTACGTATAATCTCATCGCTGTTTGCAAGTAAGGTTTCTTGATACTCTGGATTCATTTCTACTCCCCCTCCATAAAATTGCATATATATACAAGTTAACACTAAATGAGGTTTTTCGCCATAAATTTTGATTTTAAAGTGTTAATTGTAATTTGAACTTAATACCCAACGTAAGCATAAGAAAAACCGGACGTAAAAACCACGTCCGGTCCTCTTTTGGGTTAGTGCTTACCTTTGAATGTATGCGTTTTACCTCTAACATCAATATATTCAACAGGATACATTTCTCCATTACATTGCTC
>NZ_JBQQCO010000041.1:0-9654 GCF_052246295.1 Piscibacillus sp. B03
AAGCGGTTAAAGGAGATGAACCGATAACCTATAAACGAAAACAGTTGATTGAGCAAATTAAACCACATAAAAAATATTTCACGACATTTCGAGATTGGGATCATTATGCTAAACAACATAATCTACCAAGAAGCTATCATTTAAGGTATCTGTTTGGAACATGGGAAGATGTCAAAGCAGCTGTTCACCAACAGCCAAAACCCAAAAAACAATACACTGCAGACGAACTGATTCTCATTGCTCGTCAACATGAACATCATTTCACATCACGTAACAAGTGGGATGAGTACGCTAAGAAACACGGACTTCCTCCTAGCCACCGTTATATTGGCCAATTTGGAAGTTGGAAACACGCTAAACGTGAGAAGCGGAATCGACATCTTGCAACATAAAAAAAGCTCCGACTTTTGTCGGAGCTAAAATTTTATACTTGTTCTTTCTCTAAGCTATCTAACGTCATGAAAATCTTATCTAGTGTACGTAACTGCACACTGCCATGACCTCTTTCGACCTTAGATAACGTCATAATGGAGAAAGAGCGGTTGATTTTCACTGAATGCTGAACTAAGTCTTGTTGTGTTACACCTAATGCTATACGCTTTTCTATAATCCACTTAGATACGCACTGTGAAAAAGTCAGAGGTTCGTTTGTAGATAATAGTCGTTTTAACATGTCATAGTGATGATTCATTACGCTCTTCCTCCTTCACTCCCCAGTTTTTGTTCTAGGATTCGCTGATCTTTTTCTCTCATTCCCTCAAACATCTTCTGTTCACTTTCTAAATCCATTAATACAAAGTCAACACGTGTCGATTTCACATCACGAAAGAGAGTGACCTCATCCCAACTTAAATAGCCTTTCTGACATAATTCTTTGAGTTTAGTTGTGCTGATTTTCGGATGATGGATAAAAGGTTCTTCACCTAATTCGTCTAGTACTTGATAGCGATTAAATTTAAGTGGTGATCCCACTAACTTAATTGAGCCAAATTCATGTTCAACTTTACCTTCTTCATTTAACACCGAGCACTCAAGTAACCGCTCTTTTAAGGCTTCATACTCTTGCTCGTACTGTGTTTGGTTAATCGAAGCAAAACGATACTCTAAAATCGCATCATCCATCGATGTAAAGTCTTCTCGAGGCGATTCTGTCGTTTCCTGATTAAAAGATTTACCAAACTTATTGAAGTAAGGTCGTGGTGTATAAGTGCGATCTAATGCATAGGGTTCTAGCGATGGATAATCATCTGATTTCTTAATCTGAGCCGCATCAAGATCAAGTACACGTTGTTTCACTAATACGTCTACAGATAGGTAATCTGTTAAATGATCTAACAACCCTTCGTAATCCCACTCCCAAATAAATTTTGGGACAAAACGTGCCACCAAGTTATGACCATCAAATTGAAAACGTCGTCCTTCATACTCATAAAGTTTATTTCGCATGAACGATTTACAAACTTTTATTTGTTCTTCCTCTTGCTTTTTACGTGCATATTTACCCGACTTGATGTAATCCTCGAATAAACGTGCAGAATCTGGTATATCTCCTTTAAATACCTCGTGTTCAAAAGCAGCCTTATAATGTTTCATTTGTTGTGTCAATGTAATCCTCTCCTCTTCATTAAGTCGTTTGATTAAGTGCATGAACGCGTTCACGCTGCATAATAATGAGAACATCTAAAAATAGTTGTTGGTCATTGGAGAAAGTTACTTGTCCATTCTCCATTTTGAGTCGCAGCTTTTCACCAGAATCATAGACCAATACTTGGTCCATATGTTGATACTGATTAATAAACGCTAATACACTTGTATACTGGCCAATAGAACGATCCACCACATCATCATTCTGAAGTGCGACAACGCTATAAGTTGTTAAGGACGTTTGTACGTTATGGCCTCCCCCTTGCTCTACTGTTGGCAACAAGTTAAAGGCGATTTTAAATAACATCTCACGACATTCATGATCGTTTAAACGCTCAACCAACTCGAAACGTTGATAATCGTCCTTAGCGGTTACAAACTTTCTGTAAACCTTATCTAGCGACTTACGGGCCATGATTTATCCTCTCCTTCAAGTTGATTATCTGCATAAGAAAAGAGATCGACTTGTGATGGATTTATCGTTTCCTTCACTCGTTCGATCTCTCGCAAACAATCGTATAGTTGTTGTTGATTAAAATGACCACGACGGTGCATGATGGTATGAGTTGGCAACGTTAGAATTTGAACGTTCCCATGTTTGTACATACCTGGCACACCAGCGTTATCAGCAATTTGCCTAATAGTAGAGGTTTTCAGCTTTTCGTTTAAGTGATATTCAACCCCTGTAAATGATTTGGTTGGATAGCTATTAAATAACATATCCAATAAGTAATACATAACATCCAAAGGGACATCACTTTCAAAATGATAGCCAAACCATTTCTTGCCTTCACGCTGATTGGTCATGGCCCGAATGCGAACGTAAGACTCTTTCACATTCCACAACAACCCTTCCTTCGTTGGAACAAATCGAAATGCTCGCATATGCTCCGTTAATTTTTGAGGTTTAACAGGAAGAAAAACACTGATCCTATACACCTCATCACACCCTTTCAAAAGTAGTATTATATTCCATTCCTTTAGTCCAGGCATAAAAAAAGAGCCCTTGAGACTAACGTTTAATAAAACGATAGCCCAAAGGCTCTTGTATTTACTGATATAAGCACACTTCACGTAGGGGAAGTGTAATAAAAATTAGACATAGGAAATAGAATATATGAATATTATAGCGAATTTAGGTATGTTAATCAACATTGTCATCTCGCAAAATTTTTGGTATCTCGAAGACGATGTTTTCGTTTTTTTCAGATATAGCCAATATTCTCTCTACATCCTCGTGATCCAATACATATTCATTATATATTGGCGCTTCTGTTAACATAAGTTGGATATAAGTCTCAAATTCTGATAGTGGTTGTTCTTTTAATTTAGACAATGTAACATCAAAATGCTCTGGACCAAAGCTTCTTGGCTTCATTTGCAGGATTCTTACACTTTGGACGGCGGTATATTTATCAATTAAAAAATATTCTTCTATTAGTTTATAGTACATCTTTTGGGAACTCATATACATATTATCTCCACTCGCTACAAACTGATAAAACACATGTTTCACCCCTTCTCTCATAAACAATTCGGTGTTAATTTAAATTTTATAAGGTGAAACTGCAACTTTTATCAATTTCTTGATATTTTATGAGATATTTTAAACATTATAACATAAACAAGGACTTTTAACCTACAAAATGGTAAAAATATACGGTAAATTTTCAGAAATTAATATCATTATAAATAAATTAACATAAAAACCTCTTCTATAACTGAAGAGGCTTCCTCTTTAATGGAATCTTAATAGTTCTAAGTTCCATTTATGGTTTGGCTCTGTTTTAACTCATTTCAATTGACTTTTTTATAAATTTTTCAAGATATCCTCGATAACTAGGTGAAGTTTTATAGGCATAATAATGACGATGACACAAACCCAAACTTTTAACAGTAAGATTGCAGCTATCTACGGAACATACTTTTAATTTTCTGCGAGGTTTGTATGTGATATGAACATCTCCATGACGTCTTAGTCTCGTGTAGTGTTTATCGCAAAGTTGTTTTCGATGTACCTTTATTGGATTTGAGCATCCTTCAATACAGCATTTGTTATTACTCATTGTGTTCACTCCCTGTTGTTAAACGTATTACTTATTCGCCCATATTCCTAATTCTTTTTCTCGAGCTTCTTCTTCAATTGATTGAAACGATTCAGCGTAAGACGTATCTGGTTCAAAAATAGCAACCTTTGCTAAGCCTTCACTTAATAATAATTCTTGAACCATACGACCATCTTCTAAATACACATAAAACAGTAGACGACCATAAGGGTCAGTTTCAGAAGTATCTTGCTCTAAATAAATAGTATCACCTGGTTGAATAATTGAATTCATAAAGTCCAGCGCTTCTTTCCCATAAGGTTCTGGTTCACAATCACTCTCATGGCAAATTTCTGGTGTGTTAATTAAAATGTAACGTACTCGATACTCTCCATTATCAGTGATAACATCTTTCGAATATCCATATTCGTCTAGATTCGGAATAAATACAATAGATGTATCACCATCAACATGACGAATTAGCTCTCCCTCAATTTTATCAGTCGAGATATCATCTTTTATGTTATCTGTTGCCTGTTCATTATTTTCGTCTGTTAGTTCATTTGATACATGTTCTGGATACTCTAAAACCATTTCTCCTTCACAAGCGCTAAGAAATATTATACTGGAGAATAATAAAGTTAACCATTTAAAATAGTATTTCATATGTATGACCAGCCCCTATCATTAAAAAAAGTTTGTATCATAATAAATGTGGGAAGCGTTTTGCTCCCCACACTTTCATTTAATTAGAACGATAAAAGTCGAATTCATCCAATACAAAACCGATGATATCTACTTCTACCACATCTTGTTTGACGGTCCCATTTTCCCACTCAGCTGTAAACACAAATACAACCCCGCCTTCACGAAGACGATTGTGGGAATCAGACATTTGTTTGTCATACACTTCTCATAAATAAGTGGGATGAGGTTCAGCGTTAAGTTCTTCCACTAGATCTAATATACTACCATCCATCAAGTGACCAACAAAATTTACTTCAACTGACTTAATAGGTTGATCTGTAACTTTTGCTATAGTTTTGAACTTCTCTCCACTATAAAATTGATGGCTACTATTACTTTGCTCATTATGGTAGTCAGCCCACTTTTCAGTATGTTCCACAGAACCTTCTACAATTAATTCTCTTACATTGATTTGTTTCGTAAGTGTATTACCTTCTACATCAAGAGTAACGATATACTCACCATACAACGCATTAGAAATCGTACCATTCCATGAAGATTGGGTTGATGAATTTCCTTCCGGATCAACAATCGTCCACTTTACATCTAAATCCTGTTGACGATCTCCGTAATCCGTTTGGTTGGCAATTAATATATCATCGCCTTCATAAGCCGGTTTTGGACTATAATCAAAGCTTAGTTTTAAGATATCGTAGTACCCTGAGATATCACGACTGACATTACCAACATTATCTTCGGATTCAACTTGTATTCGGTTACGACCAATTTGGTTAATCGCAATGGTTTCTTTAGTTCCGTTTTTCCAAGAACTCCAGCCACCCCAATCACCATCATTTTCTATACGATACCTGAAGCGTTTGACACCAGAATGCGAATCGCTAACCGTAATATCAACGTCATGCTGACCTTCAGACCAATTTAAAGATCGTGGTTCAAAAGATGTTGTAGGGCCTCTACCATCTGTTCGAACAGTCATCCCCGTATTATTCCACGAATAATTGTCACTCCAATTCTCGGCGTTATCACGATACAAACTATATACATGATAATAATGGCCATGTGATTTAGGAGTCACTGTGAAGGTTACTTCTTTTGTACGACCGCTACTAGACTCGTAAGTTCTCTTAGCAGAATTAAATGTTATATGGGAACTTGTGTTGTAATTATTAAGATGGGTAGAGTTGCTACTATTCCAACCATGATAAGCACGTGCTAAATCGCTGCCTTTTAACTGTAAATACGTTCGCCATATTTTGGAATGGTAATCATATCCTCTTAAACGTATTGTGACGCTTTCATTTGGCTTAATCCAATAATTACTTCCATTTTTGTAAGTGTGTCCTGTTATACTGTTAGAAGAATCGTTAGGATCTGTCTTATCAATATAATAATAGCCGGAATATTTATTCCTCACATTTCCTACATTGTCTTCAGCTTGAACATGAATTCGATTTTGTCCTTGTGATGTTAAGTTAATGTTTGTGCTAGAGCTATTTATCCAAGAACTATAACCACTCCAAGAACCATTCTGATAAGTACGATATCGAATACGTTTGACACCAGAATGCGAGTCACTAGCACTCACTGACACTGAGACATTTGAATTAGTCCAGTTTTTAGAATTCGGATTTAACGATATAGAAGGCGCAACTCCATCTACACGTAACCTTCCATCATTGACGTAACCTCTAGTATTATTGACGTTATCTTGATAGTATCTTTGGATTTGGTACGTATCCCCGTGTTGCTTTGGAGTCACTTTCCACCGTACTCGACCATAATCACCATTTTGATCTCGATACGCAGAATCAACACTTACACGACTGCTTGTTACTTGCTTATGATGATCTGAAGACCCATCAGCAAAATCATGACGACTTCTAACCTCAATGTTTCCATTTCTCATTAAACGCATATATTGATATTTGTTACCAGAATGTGGGTCATGTTGTTGAAAACGTATAAAGACGCTATCATTAGGTTTAGTCCAATAATCATTACCGTTTTTATAAATATGTGACCATATGGTTGTATCGGAATGGTTAGGTGCAACCCCATCTACTTTTAGATTCATTCCTGTATCATTATATCCTCTTGTGTTTCCAGCTTGGTCGGTATAATAATAGTGGACATTAAAGTGATCGCCATGATTAGATGGCTTAACATACCAGTTTACACGACCATATGAAGTGTTTTCTGTCCTACTTGCAGAATCAATACTAACCTTATTACTGGTATAGAACTGATAATTATTTGAAGTAGAACTATCGAAATTATGTCGTGAACGAACATCAACACCACTACCATATAGACGTAAGTATTGATATTTGTTACCTGAATCGACATCGCGTTGTCTCAGGTTTATCCGTACGGTGTCATTAGGAGTCGTCCAATAATTATTACCATCTCTGTATTTATGAGAGTACATGCCATCAAAAATATGAACAGGAGGCTTGTCCTCTGGATCAAAAGATAATCGAGCTTGGTCCCCTCCAAAATGAACATAGGTTGAGGCCACCCATCGTGTGTTGTTATTATCATGAGGTGATCGGACACCGTACCAAACAGCAACTTCATCTTCATTTTGTGTCACTCTAGAATAAGTATAGCCTGTATTAAAGTAGCCACGACTATAACCCGACTCTGTCGATCGTGGGTATGTTCGGCGAATGACATCATTACTTCCTAGCATCACAAGATTATTAGCATCCTGTCCACTAGATAAACGAATGTCGCCCCCTTTGTAATCTAAACTATTAAAATTAAAGGGAACAACTAGCTCCGTATAGACAACTCGACCGCCTACTTCTTTCACTAGATAAAGCTCCCATGTTCTAGGTTCACCTGGATCTGGGAATAGTTCTTCAATCGGTAAAAAAGCATCGAACCCTGTGGATTGATATTTCATGTTACAGACCGTGTTGTTTACGTCGCGTGTAGACTCACTACACGTTGGCCACGATCCACCACGGTTATACGCAACATCATTTGTCGCATTTAAATTTCGCATTCGTGTCCCAAACACCTTTGTTTCTCCACTCTTACTATCAACCGCAGCAATATATGTAGACTGGTTACTAGAATAGTGATGTCGATGACCTAATAAAATTGACCAACCACGAAATTCTATATAATCACGTTTTCCCTTACCAAAGTCTTTAGAAACGATTCGATAGCCATTGTTAAGATACTTTTTATTATAAACATCATATACTAATTGCCTCCCGGATTCCCATGAGTATTGTTTACTTCCATACAAGTTATCCCAATTCCGTTTAATAGAACTTGGAACGTCATAAGGTCCAGAAGCACTATGTGAAGTAGGCATATCGATTACTATAAAAATTGATACAACTAATAATAAGCTTAATAACTTACTATATTTTTTCATTTTGACCCTTCCCCCACCAGTCAATTATTCATATGTGTAAGAAGCGGCTCGTCTTACGATTTGTTCTTTATCACTATTAGGAAAGAAACTATCAACTTCTGTTTCTACTATTACTAAGATAGTAGGATGAAGGATGGTATCTTCAAAATTAACATTAAGTGACTCATATTCATGAGGAAATTCATCAACAGTATTAATGTCAAAAAAATGTATTTCCACAATCCTATAATTTTCTGGTGTTAACCCTGTATTTATTTCAAGTGTTTCAATGAAAGTTTCTTCCGCTTCATCTTGATTAAATACAATATCCCCTTCTGATAAAGCCTCAACATCCAATTGTAAAGCAGCATCATGAACAGCAACCTCTAAATCTTCTTTCAAATAGGTAGTAGCACGACTTTGTTGGCTAATATAGACGTTTGTGACCATCAATAAAATTGAAATTAATGTTACTAGAATCATTCGTAGCATCTCTGGCATATTCGTTCACCTCATTTAGGAGGGGTTAAACTCTGACATAATTGTTTTAGATACTGTGTAAGTATCTTTTAAGTCAGAAAAACGAAACAAATCCATTACATGTGTTATGGGTTGAGGAATGGTAACGGATACCTCAAGTCGTTCCCCTCTTGGTACAACGTCTTCAGTACCTGTGATCTCAATTACATCTGGATCATACCCATGAGTATCAACTAAAAATGATTCCATCGTTTGATAAATGCTTTCGTCATATCTTCCTTGTAGTGCTGCTTCTTTTTGACCTTCGTAAATAGCCATCATTAACGTTTCTTCAACTTGTGTCGCATGACTATATAGAATCCCTTGAAACGTTGACCACAAAATAAGTGGTAATAACAATATCATCGCTAAATGATTCCCCATAGATATTGCCGCCCTTTCCTCGAAGTGTTTGAAACAAAGCACCTAAAGGATAACCCTAAAGGTGCTCTATTCCAAACAAGTTAGTTAGTTCCGCCATGACCTCCAATTTCTGTTGAATTGATCTCACTTTCTACCTCGTTTCCCTTATCCTGTACCGCTGGCCATAATACATTAGTGAATACCAACGTAAAAATAGCTGCCACAGCTAACAACCCTAAAATTTTACCTGCAATTGAATCCATATTAATTAACACTCCTTTAAATTATTAATGATTTCAGTTTTTATTGTAGTTACGGTGTCGTTGATCCGTGATTTTCAATGTTTGTTGATTGAATCTCACTTTCTACCTCGTTTCCCTTATCCTGTACCGCTGGCCAAAGGACATTAGTAAAGACCAATGTAAAAATAGCGGCTACTGCTAACAAACCTAAAATTTTACCTGCAATTGAATCCAATTGAAATACCTCCTTTCTAAAGTGATATATATTTCAAATAATGTCTAAAATAGGACATCATTTTCTAAATGTAGCAATGTGATACTTGTAAATATCAAAATTAGCCATAGAATTTGAATAAAGATGGTTACCCCAAAGAAAATTAATACATAGGTTTTTTTTCTTAACTGGTTTTCTAGTTCTTTTTTATAGAAAGATTCATGATAAACTTCTGATTCATTCTCTAGTATAGAAATAGCTTCTTCTTTACTAGCACTATCGAGTCTAACTAGCACCTCTCCAAGCGTTTTGGCTCCATTTGTTCCTATCGCTTCACCCATTACATACTTCGCTTTTTCTGGTTCCGTCATCCACAGAGATAAAAAGCGAGATAACGGGTTCTGTATATGTTGAAATGTAGAAACGCGATCCCTTAACAAACCATATAAGTTGATTTCCTGTCCAGGTTGTAAAGCGTGTAAGTCTGCTTTCAGGATGTCGTATAAGGTAAATATCTCTATCTCTTGTTTACGTTTTTTTATATTGATG
>NZ_JBQQCO010000042.1:0-8750 GCF_052246295.1 Piscibacillus sp. B03
TCCACACCCTCAACGGCAACGAATATACCGTGAATAGGATCAACGCGTGACACCTTACCCATCACAAGGTCTGATTGACGCATACTTTGTAAGCGTTCAAATGGGTCTTCCATCGTTAATCGACGACTCACTTCAACAAGAACACTGCCATCCTCTTGTTGACTAAATCGTTTCACGACAACTGGAACCGTCATCCCTCGATCAACTTCGACTGGTAGTTCGTTACGACGATTCCAACTCCACTCACCTTCTTTTAAGAAGCAATCTTGACCTTCAACACGTAGATGAACGGTTTGCGTGCGGATATTAAGGTTTTGGACAACACCTTCATAGACTTTTTCTTGTAAACGTCCTTGCTCGTCTAAGGTACGAATTTCGTTCAAAAAGTTATTCGCTTTTTGTTTATCCGCTTCAATAACCGATACAATCGCAATTTGATTCTCCAGATTCAATTGATGGATTACCACATCATGTTGTGTACCAACAAATCCATTTAACGTTGCAAAATCATGTTCTCTAAAATAATCTCTCGGGCAATAACCTGTGATACCACCCTCTAAATGAAAAATGGCTACTTCTGTTTCTTCGCTACGTGTCGTGCCGTCCTTTTGTTGAACAGGAATAGTCATACGACTAACGGTACGTACAACCCCTTTGACAAGTTCACGATTACGACTTTTAATACTTAACGTTTCAATTTCTTCTCTTGTTAATGGTTCAAGTGCCATAACAATACATCCTCCCTTTGTTTTTTTCCAACAAAAAACGCCCTGTACAAGAAGACACACTTAAGGTGTATCTTCATTGCACAAGGCGCTCTTGCGACAATAGTGATTGAGTTTTTTATTGATTAATCGTATTATATCGAAATGTTTTTTAAAAAGCAATATTTAGTTTTATATAGTCTATTTATGAGTCACGTTCGGTCATGAGTGATCGAAGCAATGCATCTGTTGTATCGTCGTTAGGAGGTTCACTTACTTTGAAGTTATGATCATTCGACGTGGTTGATGACGATTGTCCCTCCATATCTTCTTCATGGTGAAGTTGCTGTTCTGACTCATTTGGTTGAGATAGGTGCTTATCATCAACACCTGTTCCTGTTTCTCTAGCCGAAGTGTCAAATGCACGTTGGTCAATCACATGATCGTGTTCATCTTTTAAACGATTGTTCTCTTCAGAACGACGATATGATAATGACAGAGGTGCTTGAGGACGTTGATGATACTGTACGTCTGACTTCGGGAAGTCGTCATAGTCTACCGTTGGGAGCTCATACTCGTTGACAATCTCCTGTTTAGTTGACTGTTCTAACTTCTGTTGTTTGTCCTCCTCGACTTGTTCTATGACGTCTTCTAGTGCTTGCTCACTATTTTCAACAGATGTGAATTGGTCATGCTCAGCATATGAACGGCGAGCCTCTAACCACATCTTAGCCGCTTCTTTTTTAACTCTAATCTTACTCTTTTCAAACTCATCGTACGGCACAAAGTTAGCCGCAATTCGTTGAACAGGTAGAGGGCGATTATGTTGAACAACCTTTACCGCACATTCAAACGCATCTTGGAACATAATATCTGTTGAACTCATCCGTTCTTCTTCAACACGTTGATAACTGTTATGTTGACGCACCATCGGATTATCCTGAAGCGGCGATACCACTTGCTCACCACTTTGCTCTTCGTAACGAAATTCTTCACCAAACATCTTACTAAAATACTCAGCATCAAAAGCTGGTACATCCCCGTAAACCATACGGTGACGCAAAGTCCCAATCAACGTCGTTAGATAATGCTCGCCATAACGGTCTGCCATTTGGGCAATGGTCTGACAGATAACTGTAATAATACATTTATACTTACGACTTTGAGATGGGAATTCTCTAAATGGTTGATACAGATAATCGGGCGCTTCATCGACTAATATATGATGATAAGGACTTATATCAGGTTTACGTCTGAACACTGCGTTTTGCAACGATAACAAAACGATTTTCCCAAGGACGTTCGAAAGATTTTGCATTTCCCCTTTAGCCGTATTACATAATAATATGCCACCCTTCTCTAAGAAGGCATCCATATCAAATTCACTCTTCCCAAATAACACTCGTCGAATGAGAGGGTTCGCTCCAATATCATTAAGGATATTCCGTAAACCTTGAACAAACTCTGCTTTGGCATCGTAATATTTTATCTGTCCTCGATACTTACCTTCCTTGATCGTAACCGCTTCCCCACGTTCACGAACAGGTAATAGATTCATATCAAACCACTCATCCACCTGTTGAATAATTTTCCACTTGTTATATTCATCACGATCTTCAATCGAATCTATATCATCTGGGATTCGTTTCTTCAGTTGCTCGTGCATATAACGAACAACTTGAGGGTTGTTATACATATCTAGCAACATATCAAACGTTACTTCTTTTTCTTCATCGTGCATCTTTAATAAGTAGACGTACTCTTTTAAATGGGACCTCTGACTTTGCTCAAAAAAGAAGTTAGCTCCGTCACCCGCTTCATTCAACCCTTCGATAACTTGGGCCATCGCTTCAGCTACTGTTTCAACTGGCCCCTTCATGGGATTGAAATTAGGTGTATTCGGATCAAGTGGGTTAATATACGTGATGGATTCATCAGGGATGCCATGTGCTTTAACTAGTTTATAAGCTTTCTGACATAGATCATTAGACGGCTCAATAATACTGATGCCATTCAAGTAACTGCCTTTAACGTCTTCAGTGTCATAGTCTTCACGTTGACTAATCTTAGGATAATCATTAATAAATCTAGTAATGTGATGCAGATCTTGATTAATCAAAGGTAGAGCCAAAGTAGCGGTCTTACCAGAACCGATTGAACCTATGATTATATTATTTAATGTTCTGTCTTTTCCAGGTTGAACGACATACTCTTTGGTATCTAAGTTTCGTCCAAGTTTAACATCTGGAAGATTATTAGTCTTTTCAATGCTCTCAAACTTTTCAAGAAATCGACCCGTCCATTTGAAATCTTTAAACGATAAATCCAAATCATCACGATAGGATTGATAGGTATTGATCCCAATCATCGTGAGAATAAAGGTTGCCGACAAAGGAAAAATCATCATCATGAGGAAGGCTGTATTCGTCTCAGGCATAACAGCTTCCATAAAGGCACTTCCCTCTACATCAACATACGTTAATAGTTCTTGTATAAACGGAAGAACGTTGACAATAAACATTTTGAACGACAACCACAAGAATGACGTAGCTAGACCTAACCACGTCAATAAGAAATAACTTCGCCGTAGCGTTAAATGCTCGAATAACTTAACACGTGTTGATAATAAAAATCCAAATAAAATAACCCCATTCGCTAAAGCATATAACCAAAACGAAATCGTCATAGGCTCTAGTAGAAAAGGAATATGAACAACGGACTGCGAATAACTCGCATAAAGCAAGTTGCCTGCATTAACTAATGTAGCCACAAACCAATAGATTGTAAACAAGAAAAAAGAAAGAGATAGGATAAGCGGCAACTTTCTATAAACGTTTTGAAAGATTTTCAAAACTTCACCTTCTTTCGTATGATATTCAATTCTTATGAACGTAAATAAAACTCATAATTAATGTGACTAATAGAATTAAGTCAAAAATGATTAATGCTACATAGTAGCGGAACTTGCTGTCTTTCAATTAATCCCCCCACAATTAAAAACACCCCACACAACAAGAGACACACGACATGTCTCTTCATTGTATAGGGCGCTCCTATTCTAATAGATTAATATGTTGTCGCCATTATTATACAAAATCAAGTTCAAAAAGGCAATAAACACTACACATCTTCGGTGGTGACTCGCCCTCTCGCTAAGACACTGGCAAAATCAATCACTTCTTTATCTCCATGTAAACCCACTTCACGATAGAATAAAGGGAATGAGCCATGAGCGTTAATAGCTTGATCAGGATAAGTAGACATTAATTGACGGTATAAATATTCTCGTGTATCACTCCCCTGGGATATTACTTCCGTTGGTAAAACGCCATCATACATTGAACGCTCATTAGCAAATACAGCGACAAATAAATCGATAGATTGGTGATTTGATTCTAAGAAGCGGGATATTCGACCAAACGAATGCGCATCTCCTTCAATCAACGGTATAAAAGCTAACTCTCTCGAAAAACCCGTTTCTTTATTTTTAAACGTAGTAATCGCAATATCATCTCGCCATTCCGCTTCACTAATCTCATAAGATGAATGTTCTATTTGTGTCTCAATATCTGTTAAGAGGGCTTCGACATATTCAATAGGTTCATCCCCTAAATCATCAAATAAACGTAATACACTACGTTCTTCAACAATAGAGCGTAATGGTAGAGCCCATACCTTTACGTTGTCCGGTAAATCATAATCCACAAAAGATTGTTGGATGGTTCGGAGTCTTCTTTTTCGTTGTGAAGGAAAGATAGAATTTGTTGGCAAACTATCATCAACCACGACAAACACAACAATGTGTTGACATTCCGGTTTTAACTCACCTAAACGCTTGTAACGTTCCCACTTTTCGCGGAAACGTGGCATCCTCTCACTACCTGTATCAACCTCAATATAAATAAACCTGTTGTCAGCTAACTCGTGAATAAAATCAGGTGAAACAATTAATTCATTTCCCTCCAACAGTAGTGAGAAATCAAACGCTTTACCATATCCCCCACCAGAACTATATCCGTAAGTGAAAGGCATAAGACGACTTGACACTTCGCTAGTTAATACTGAGTGATCAGAGATACTTTTACCCATCACCGATGTCAATGAAGGTTTGCGATAATTAACATATCTTGTGTACTCAGACTGAGTTATAAACTCAGTTAATAACAATATATCCAGTCCTCGTTTCCCCATATAGGCAATCTTTTTTGTGCTCCAAGGTGTAATCTGTACATAATCAACTGTACGCAACAACTTATGGTCAACAAATTTTCGAATACGATTATAAAAACTATACTTAGGTTTGGCTTGATGCAACTTAAAAAAACGATACAGTTGTTCTAATGTAGCAATACGATGTTTGGCTAGAAAGTATAATATGTGCAACTCTTCTCGAGATAATTCAATCCCTTTTTCTTCATTCGTACGTCCATCAATAACTTTATATTTGGTTTTAACATTTCCTTTTTCTTTACGTTTAATTTCCTTTAATTCCATACAATCGACACCCTTCTCTATTTACTATTAATATAAGTCATTTTACATACTAGATATGTGTAGGTAAATAATGTGGAATTATAAGTGATATGTAAATTAATTTAGTCACGGTGGTTAGCGTGATTTTATATTGGTTAAAATACCAAATAAATACAATATAAACAAGGGTAAACCAAATAACATAGACCTATTACAGTAGGTAACACCCCCTAAGTAACACCCCTATATAATTCACCCAAGTAACACCCCTTATAAAGCACCTTCAAGTAACACCCCGTTACAAATTATGAGACGAGTCGTTTTCGCACCTATCACTCTTAGAAATTAGGCTGATGGGAAAAATAAAACTTGCAGGTTTATTTCGATCTAGAAAAACAACTCTCTAAAATGAAACATCTACTCTCATTTTCGGTTCTAAACAGTAACAATCGTCTATCCTCTTCTGTTTCAAATTAGCAACTTCAGTTTAATTGTTATTAAATGAAAAAAAAGCATTGTTCTAATTCCCTCACTTTAAAAACAGATTTCAGATTAACACATTCATGGTTCTCTCACCTTAGGTTCCTTATAGTTCTAAACTTTCTTGTTCCCCTCCTGTAAACTCAACAATCGTTAATTGAAACAAAGTAGCTGTATAATGCATTTTTGACTGATTATAATTTTATTAAAGATATTAATTTAATAATTATATATAGATAATATCTTTATTAAAATTATTTTTATTGAATTATTAAAGATATTAATTTACAATTAATATCATAGCTTAATAGATTAATAAATTAGATTACTTTGAAAGGGTGATTTGAATATGAACAATCATTCATCTTCTCCTTCCGTCTCAGAAATTTTCGATACTATACTGGACGGTATTGGAAAAGCAGTTGTTTTACTTTTAGTTCTAAGTGATGAAGAACAGCCACTATCCAAAACGCAGCTCGCGGAAAAAGCTAATGACGTGTATAAAAAGAAACACGGTACTAAGCTTATTGCTTCATTAACTTACCAAAACGCTTTGGTGTCTCGTTTAGAAGGGGCAGGATTGGTTACTGTTAAAGAAGATGGGAGAAAACGAATGGTCGAGTTAACGAATATAGGAAAACAATTTATTCGTTACATAGATCCTGACAATCAATAACTATATTAGGGAGTGTTTTATAAAGTGGAAAAACTATTTGAGATTAATCGTGATATGCAAGCATTATCAAATCGTAGTGATGTCGATATTAGTTTGAAGTTTGGTTTTGTTGGATTAGGTATGGGTGGTGGTTCCATCGCCGCTGCATGTGCTGGTATCAAAACGAATATTCAAAACCTTCATTATCCATATAACGCCTTATTAATTAATACGAACCCAAAAGATTTCTCTAAAGTTAATACTTCAAATAGCAACATTCATCAAATCACATTAACAGGTTATGAAAAAGGGGCAGGTCGTGATGCTCGTGTAGGTGAGCGAGCTTTTATAGATAACAAAGACAAGATCCAAAAAGCAATGAAAGACTACCTTAATGATCGTGACTTCATTTGGGTCGTAGCAGGTCTAGGTGGCGGAACTGGTACTGGTACGATTATCGAAACACTAAAAACGTTAGATGAAATTGGTTTCGGTGGTAACATCGGATTGATTATTACATTGCCCACTAATAATGAAGGTGTATTACCTATTAGTAATGCTCTAGAACGCGTACAGATTATTAACAAAGCTATTCAAGCAAGAATGCTAGGCGCTACTATCATCGTTGATAATCAAAAACTATTTACAGAATACCTAGAGGAAAATCCTAATGCACAAGCTCCAGAATATCTTGAGTTCAGTAACAACTTTGTAGCTAACACATTGCATGGAGTCAATGTCATTACAAATTCATTTGAACATCAAGGTGGTAACTTCTTTGATGCATCAGAATTCGAACGTATGTTAAAAACACCTGGCATTCTATCATTATCAAAAGTACGCTTTAATGCTAGCGATTTAGACGTAGATAATAAAGCAAGTTACGTTCCGAAAATCGAAAACAGTATTAATGATGGTATTCTCTCAAACGGCTATAACTTTAATAAAACAAAGCATGCAGCTATTAATGTAGTAACGAACCCGTCCACAGCTAATCGAACATTCAATATGGTGTTTGATAACACATTGCAAAATCTATTAGAGAAGTATGCACCGTTCGCACAACAAAAACCTTTATCTGAGTTCGTTGATAAATCTAGCGATCGCATTGACTTCTATGCTATGTTCGCAGGTCTAGATTTCCCTAAGCGTGTAGAAGAGTTGGTTGAATTAAAAAAGATTTATGATGAACGTCAAGAACAACAAGCACAAAGTGATATGAGCAGTGTCTTAGATAGTCTTACATTCGACAATCAAGACTATGATAAGCCTCAAGGGCAATCATTAAGTGATGTATTAAGCGGTTCATCATCCGAAAAAGACACACAAGGAGAACAAAAGAAAAGTAAATGGGACAAATTAATCTAATCAAAAAGTGATCCTTAAATAGGATCACTTTTTTGATTGCCACTTAATAGTTTCATATTTTTTAAGGTTTTATCATCAACATTTTCTTCTATTGAAAGAATTCGTTGCTCTATTTGTTGTAACTCTAAAGTTACTTCGTTTACTTCCTCTTTTAATTTTTCTACTTCTTCTTGTATTTTTCTTCTTATATTCTTTTCCTCTTCTTCTAATTGCTCATGAGATTGATTAATACGTTTTATCTCTTCATTAGCAAAATCATAATCTTCATCTTTCACACGTTCCAGATGCTCATTATAAAGTACTTCTGCTTCTTTCTTAGTTTTTTTAAATAGACCCTTAAAGCCCAGCGCATCTTTAAAGTCACTCATGGAAGAAACACTTGCTTTCTGATGTCGTTTTAACTCATCATAAACCACATCTAACTTAGAATATAACGTTTTTTGCTCTTCCAAGTGAGTCCGTTCTTTTTCCCACAATCGTTCATTTCTCTCGAGTTCATACGAAAGTTGTTTTATTTGATTATTTAAAAGGTCACGTCTGTGACTGGCGTTATCCTTCTGTTGCTTTAAATTCGTAAGGAAGATCATTTGCTGAAACATTTTGTATAACTCATCTTGTCCCGATTGTTCTTTTTGATAATCTTCTTTAACACTATAATTGGAACCATGCAGAGATGACGAAGCTACATGACCAATGATTTCAGCGATTGTCATAGGTCCTCTATTTAATAATTGTTTAGCTAAAAAAATCATTTTAAGTTTAGCAACACCCAAATAGTCAACAACTTTACGATTACCAATAGTTTGAACCTTTACATATTCATCAATTTGATACCGATTTAAATAATTTCGTACTTCCCAGGGTTTATGTTGCTCCCCTATTATTTTTGTCACTTCACCAGTTGAATATGAATGTGATTCAGATAATTTGTTGAAAAACTCATCATCATCTAAAAACTCGAATAATATTCCTTCTTGCTCTAAATATCTGTAAAGAGGATCATGTTTTAATTCATTTTGTATTAATTCCTTCATATATGACATACTAACACCTCCTGATATAGTCAATAG
>NZ_JBQQCO010000043.1:0-8371 GCF_052246295.1 Piscibacillus sp. B03
AATAAATTACATGTATTATTACAATTATATACGACCTTTTTCAAAATTAAATTGCCACAGCCCTGTTGAATACAGGACCGTGGCAGCATAGGTGTTTTTTCTTGTCTCATTTCCCTGGGTCAGTTCAGTTAGCTGGTGAGTTTTTCTTTAAGCGAATTCGCTTCCAGGCTCATAGACTTTGGAGTCCATTGTTTCAAGCCAGTAATTAACTAAGTTTAGGCCATCAATTAAATCAATATCTAACTCCTTGGCGTATTCCCGAGCTGTGTCAGTAAAGCTGCTTGTCGTAATGACATACCCACCTTTTGCTCCACTTTTAATCATGTTAGAGTGCAGAACAGCTATAGGTCCAACTCCAATGTTTTCTTTGTAGACATTCACTTGTCCAAGATATAACTCTCCATCCACATAGTGTTCAAAGTCTATTCCGTGATCATCGCTTTCTGGAGTTGTATAAATGTTGCCACCCAATTGATGTTTTATAATCCGCGCCACGAAATCTTCAAACTCTAATGGTGTTTGTTTTAGAAAAATATTAGAACCACTCTCAAATTCAATTTCATCATCTTCATTTCGCGTTCGCGGGTAGTTGAAGCGATAGGCTAAACCCATGGCAAGCGTTTTCTTTAATTCGTCGCTTCGTTCGATTTGTTTGGCTGTAATTGCATCTTTTTCTCTCTGTTCTTTACGCAAGAACCACATAAGAACCCCAATTAATACTAGCTGTAAAACGATTAATGTAACCATTCAATCACCTCATTACCAATGTGGTCATGGAAAAATAAGAATATACTTTTAATTTTTGTTAAAAAATATATTGAAGGGTATATATTTATTGTTAGAAAATTATATTTTTATGGTAAAATAGTACTATATTACAGGACGATTAAAGGGTGTGCTTAAATGAAGCAGGCTAAATGGCTTGTGATACCGGCGATTTTATTGTTGTTTGGTTGGTTTTGGTCTGTGATGAGTGAAGAAAGTGATTTACATGGATATGGTGGCCAGTTTAATCTAACGACTTCACTTCCAACTGAAGATAAGGTAGCTCTCAATGGACATTGGTTATATTATCCCTATCAGTTGGTGGAGCCGAATGAAACAGTATTCGGAGGTTATGATGTCCGATTAATAGAGGTACCTCATTCGACATCGGTAAATGAGTTTGGTACATATCAGACGGATCTTTATTTACCACCTGAATTCGTAGGAGAGTTGTTGTCATTATACATACCGAATCTCGGAAATGCCTTTAAAGTTTGGGTTAATAATGATTTATTAGTTGAGGAAGGACAAGTTGGGGCAAGTCGGGATACAACTGAGCCAGCCAAGAGCGGTCATGTTATTGATTTTATTTCAAATGAACGTACCGTGACCTTAACGATTCAAGTTGCGAATCATTATTTAAGAACGGGTGGTTTATGGGCCGAAGTTTATGTAGGTAGTGATGAGGCTATTGGAAGGTCTTATATGATGGATCGAAGTATGACCTTGATTGTTTTTGGTAGTCTTATTATTTTACTTTTGTATTATGTATTTTCTTTTATAGTGCAAGGTCGCGACCTTTACCACTTATATTTCTCGGTACTCGTATTATTTGTCATGACTCGTTTGTTATTAGAAGGAGATAAGGTAATCTTTCATTTTTTCCCACAATTTCCGTGGGAGTGGTCGATGAAGTTAGAGTACTTATCCTTTTTATGGTTGTTGCCTTTATTTGCTTACGTAATTTCGTTTACGTATAGTAAACAAGCTCATATCATGTTTAACAGGCTTTATTTTATAGCTATTTTACTTGTTTCGTTTGTGATTTTATTAACACCTAGTTATGTTTACACTCAATATTTAGTGTTTTTCCAACTTACATTAGTAGTTGGTTTTGCTTATATCTTTAAAGTGGTCTGGCAAGCTTACAGAGAACAGGAGCGTTATGCTTTTATTAACATTGTAGGCCTATTCGTTCTGTTCATGACGGCTATAAACGATGCATTTTACTATAATGAATGGATTAATACCGTGCCAATTTTATCAGTAGGATTTTTGTTTTACTTATTTATTCAAACGATTATACTCGCTGTACAGCATGCTCGTACGGTTGAACAGTTTAAAGCGTCTTCCAAAGAATTGAAATTGTTAAATGCACAACTAGAAGAGAAAGTTGATACCAGAACGAAGGAGCTAGAGAAGTCGCAAAAAGAGTTGGTAGAGAAAAATCGGTTCTTGCATAAAATTTCATATTTAGATGAATTAACACATATTCCGAATAGGCGTTCATTTACAAATGTGTTAGAAAAAGATTTAGAGGAAGCTCAAGCAGAAGGAGAGTCACTTGCTTTATTGTTAATTGATTTAGATTTATTTAAGAAGATAAATGATCAGTATGGTCATCAAATGGGAGATGCCTGTTTAAAGATATTTGCTGAACTTCTCAACCAACATTTTTCAGACATGGGTAGCTTTGTTGCACGTTATGGTGGAGAAGAATTTGTAGCCATTTCACGCGGATTAACGTTAGATGAATTAGTCGAAGCATCAAATAAGTTAAGGAAAAAAGTGTTGAACTTAAAAGTTCCAGGTGTGACACAAGGTGAACTGACAGTCAGTATCGGAATTGGCTTTGCTGAAAAGGCTAATATTACTGGAGATGTCTTATTTGAACAAGCGGATGCAGCTCTCTATAAAGCTAAAGACGCTGGTCGTAACCAAGTCGTTGTTTATGAAGAATGAATAAAAGGCCTTCGCAGGAAAGCGAAGGCCTTAACTTATTTGGTAGCACTCTTTAGATTTCTAAATGCATTCCAAACAAGTATCGCCCCGAAGACTACAGCCCCTACTAGTCCTACCACGTAAAGTAGTGTATCGAGAAAATTAGCTAACCCTTCTAACAAGTCTGAACGAACAGGGATAAACATAAATCCAAATGCAGCTACAAAACCATAAAATAAACCCTGATCCATATGATGCCCTCCTTCTGAAGTTGTCCTCCATACACTTTATTCAAAGAAGGGACAGAGTATGTTAGGACAAAGGTAGGGTTCAGTACTCATTCCATTATTTAAATTCAGGTTGTTTTATGAAATTGCAACTTTAGACTGAAGGGAAATGAAGGTTTTAGCCGAATTAAAATATATGAACGATCTTGCTAAGAAGAACTTTTAACCAATTGATAAAAAGGTGATGACCATGTTTGACCCAACAAAATGGGAAATTGAAACCGAGCGTCTAATATTAAGACCTTATTTTAAAAATGACTATGAAACTTGGTGGGAAGGGTTCCATGGACGAAAGCCGTCACAATGTTCTTTTGATGAGGGGCGTCCTAAGGATATGTCGCGTTTTACTAAGAAATGGTTTAATAGATGGGTCACTGGTTTTGAAGAAAAAGCGAAGCAGGACGAAATGTACATATTAGGTGTTTTCAGAAAACTAGATGGTGCATCCATTGGTAAGGTTGAATTAGTGACGATTTTAAGGCATGACTATCAATGGGGGATGATGGGCTACTCAATTCATAATCAGTATTGGGATCGAGGTTACGGTACGGAAAGTGTTACAGCCTTTACGAACGCTGTGTTTAAAGATTTAAAGTTTCATAGAATAGAATTACATATTAATCCTGAAAACACACGGTCGGTAAGACTTGCGCATCGAACTGGGTATGCATTGGAGTGCAAGAGAAAAGATTTTGCACAAGAAAACGGCCACTGGCATGACATGCTGATTTTCTATCAGAACCATGGGCAGTCACACTTTCTATAAAAACTCTACGTTTGACTAGTCCATTTATATAATTTGTTCATAATAATAAATAGAATAGTTTAGCAAAAATAGAGCTTCAGATGGGGTTAAATATAAAAGCGTAAGGGCATCCTTGCGCTTTTCTCGAAAGCTAAGAAAGTAAAAATATTCAACTACAAGTTTTGTTAAATTACGTTTGTGTAGCACTGTCTAGCGCAAGGTGCCCAACCACTGGGTGACTTCCCGCCTAAACCTACGATAAGTCAACATCAGTTCACTCATCTCACTGTGTTTCCTTTATCTCAGTTTAGTCGGCGCACTTCGTGATTAAACGGGCGCTTGCGCTTTCCTCGTTATAATCAAGTACAACGCCATTTATGTCGAAGTTTGTCTAACTCTTTTTTTACATTTATTAGAAGATTGCTAGACTTTTTGATTTGTTTTAGTTTAAAATTATGATATGATAAATTATCCAATATTAAAAAACATTAAGGGGGTAATGTTTGTGAAAAAGTTTAGTTTAATTCTAGTAATCTTCTTATCACTAGGCATGATTTTAGCTGCTTGTGGTGGCGGTGATGAAGAAGGTAATGGTGGAGAATCTGATGGAGACGAGTGGGTTCGTGATGTGACACTACTAACTGGTGGTGAAGCAGGTACATACTTCCCGCTAGGTGTTGCGATGGCTGATGTGATTACAGCTAATGTTGATGACGTTACAGTAAACGGTTTAAGCAGTGGTGCTTCTGTTGTAAACATTAACGAAGTATCAGCTGGTGAAGCGGAAATGGCTTTAGTTCAGAATGATACCGCTTTCTATGCACACGAAGGATCTAAAATGTTTGAAGAAGTTGTAGATGGGTACAGTGGTGTATTCACAATCTACCCTGAAACAATTCAAATCGTTACAACTGCTGATAGCGGAATTGAAACGGTAGACGATTTAGTAGGTAAGCGTGTAGCAGTAGGTGATGTTGGATCAGGTACTGAAGCAAACGCGGAACAAATTCTAGGTGTTCACGATATCACATTTGATGATATTAGTGCTGAGCACATGGGATTCGGTGATGCTTCAACGAACCTACAAGATGGTAACATTGATGCGGCATTCGTAACATCTGGTACACCAACCGCAAGCATTCAAGAATTAAGTGCTTCAACAGACATTCGTCTAGTAAGCATTAACGATGATGCAATTGAAGCGTTAATGGATGAGTACCCATACTACTCCAAAGTTGAACTTGGTTCAGATGAGTATGATAACTTTGATAGCACTGCGACGACTGTAGCAGTTCAAGCAATGTTAATCGTAAGAGATGATCTACCAGAAGATCAAGTTTATGAAATGGTTAAAGCGATCTTCGAAAACAAAGGTGATATCGAAGAAGCACACGATCGTGGTAAAGAACTTACAGTTGACACGGCGAAAGACGGTATGTCAATCGACCTTCATCCAGGAGCTGAAAAATACCTGAATGAACAAGAATAATCATTCAACTGAACATGACAACAAAAAGGCATTGCGTCTAAGCAATGCCTTTTTTAAGAAAAAATATTGGCTTATAATAGCTATCGCCGTAACAACTGTTGTATTACTTTTCACGATTAATGCGGGGAAAAAGTTAGTGATTGAGGATCTCAAGACAGGTGATATTTTATGGCAAGCTCAAATTGAACGTGGTGATTGGTTTTCGCATCGCTACATTCATTCTGTTGAAAAATCGCCAGTTATAGAAAAGTTCAAAGTAAGTGATGACTGGGAGATCCTTACGATGGAAAGTTGGACCAAGTCATTTGGAGCTGGCTTGCCATATGAGGATAAAGGTGATGTTGAAATGAAAGATGGTTATTTTGTTATTCAAGATTTGAACAAGCCTGTATACGGAGGAGAGCTTAAGTTCCAACCTTCCCACTTGTATCCTCACACATTTCACTTTAAAGATGAAGAAGTCACATTCTCTGAACCTCCTTATTCTGAAACACAAATTTTAGTAGAAATTAAAAATACCACTCTTTGGGATCGTATAAAACTTTTATTCTAGTAATGAGTGGTTTTGTTTTATAATAATATATATAACTAGACTATTTATGGACGAGAGGGGTTTGACATGGATGACAAACAACAACAACAGATGATTAACGAGCTAGAGGGTAGTGACCGTGTCTTAAATGGTTATTGGTTGACTGCCGTACTTATTGTCGCTGTATTTATGTCAGTATTTCATTTATGGGTTGCTGGCTTTGGTTTACCAGGCATCGGCTCTAAGACCTTCTTAATTTTTCACTTAACTCTAGCTTTAGTATTAATCTTTATGATTTTTCCAGTTAAAAGGAAAATGGGACAAACAAAGATTCCGATTTATGACATTGTTTTGGCAGCGTTTTCTTTATATGTTGGAATGTTTATTATCCAGCATCAAAATGCCTCATCAATTATGTCAGGGAATCCGACAGGCTATGAGATTTTCATCGGCTTAGCATTAATTATCATAGTATTGGAAGCAACTCGTCGTGTCGTTGGCTATCCACTTGTGATTATTGCTTTGATTTTTATTGCTTATTTCTTCTTAGGCGAATACATGCCTGGGCAGTTCTATCATTCTCGTGGAGATTTCGAGCGATTTATTTACGAAATCACATATCGTAATAACGGGATCTTTGGAACACCTATTTATGCATCTGCACAATTTGTATTCATATTCATTTTATTTGGGGCACTATTAGAATCAACTGGTGCCGGTAAAATGTTTATCGATTTAGCATTACGTGCATTCGGTCGTTATAAAGGTGGTCCAGCAAAAGCTAGTGTTGTTGCGAGTGGTATGATGGGAAGTATTTCTGGTAGTTCTACAGCAAACGCTGTTACGACAGGTACTTTCACAATCCCGCTTATGAAAAAAGTAGGCTTTAAGCCACACGTTGCTGGTGGTGTTGAAGTTGCTGCTTCATCAAGTGGTCAGTTCTTACCACCTATCATGGGTGCAGCTGCCTTTATTATGGTGGAATTAACTAGTATTCCATATTATGAAATTATTCAAAGTGCCATCATTCCAGCTATTTTGTGTTACATTGGGATTTTATTTATGGTGCATTTTGAAGCGTCTAAGAATGGCATCAAGGGCATGGATCGTAGCGAATTAGCTAAGGGTCGTCGCCTGTTAATGCAGCAAGGTTACTTATTAATTCCAATTTTTGTTTTGCTTTATTTCTTAGTAATCGAACGTGTATCGGTTAACAACTCGGCGTTCTATTCGATTACAATTTTATTAGTTATTGCGTTATTTGCACATCGTTTTAAAGAGAATATGGGACGTTCATTACTATTTGCAGCCATTTTATTAGCTATTGCTTACACGTTCCATTATGTTATTAGTCTACTAAATATTGGTCTATACAATTTAAATAATGTGATTAATACAAACTTCTTTGCTACAGAGACAATCCGTTGGAAAGACCCAATTGCAACAATGGTATTAATAGGTATCGTTGTGGCGTTAATCTTTGCTCTGGGTCAGAAGAAGTTCAAAGTTGATGCAGCACCTGTTCGATATGGAATGCGAGAAATTTTATCAGGTTTCGAACTAGCTGCACGTAACTCGTTATCCATTGTCGTCGCATGTGCGACTGCTGGTATCTTAATCGGAGTCATCACAACTTCTGGTTTATCGACTAAGTTTACACGTATTGTCGTAGGCTTTTCATCTGACTTAGCATCAATGGTACCTGCGTTTATGCAGACGGCAAATACGGAACTATACTTTGCATTGATCTTAACAGTGTTTGCTTGTCTATTGTTAGGTTTAGGTTTACCAACAACAGCAACATATGTTGTACTGGCAGCAATCGTTGCTCCTGTATTAACAGACATGGGAGTACCAGTGATTGTGGCACATTTATTTGTTCTATACTACGGTGTATTAGCGGATGACACGCCACCGATTAACTTGCCAGCCTATGCAACTGCTGGTATTGCGAAGGCTGGGCCAGTACGAACCGGTGTTCAAGGCTTTAAATACGATTCAGCGGCTTTATTATTACCATTCGTGTTCACGATGAACCCAACCATTCTACTAATTACAGATGCTGGTTGGCTAGAAGTTGTTTGGGCAATCTTTACTGCTATGATCGGTATGGTCGCATTCGCTTCATTTATCCAAAACTGGTTCATTACAAAATACCACTGGATTGAGCGAATCATTGCAGTTGCCGTTGCGTTAATGTTTATTCAAAACAATTACATTACTGACCTTATAGCGATTGTAGCGTTTGTTTTATTAATTGTGTTCCAAGTATTCAAGAAAAAACGCAACCCAAACGTTACCGCAGCACAAGCAAGTTAAATCAGTCAAAAGTCTTCGGGGAGCTCCCCGAGGGCTTTTTTAACTGTAAGATTGTAGATAAGGAAGCCTGGAATGTCGATAGAGGGCGTGAGAATGTCGATAGGGAAGCCTGGAATGTCGATAGAGGACGTGAGAATGTAGGTAGGGAAGCCTGGAATGTGATAGAGGTACCGTCAAGAAGTCTGTGTAAATGGCACTCGCTAACTTCGTTAGCGTAAGGAGGTTTTATATGGAGCAGCGGGCATGATAGCCTAAGGCGAAGCCAACGACCTTTTTATAATCTGGCGGCTTGG
>NZ_JBQQCO010000044.1:0-7825 GCF_052246295.1 Piscibacillus sp. B03
CCATCAAAATGCTTCGCTTTCCGCGGGCACGGCTCGAGCCTCCTCGGCCCAAAGAGCGGGGCCTGTGGGGTCTCGAGACTCGTGCTGTTCCCGCAGGAGTCTACGCATTTTGATTCCGCTTAGTGCGGCTCACCTAACACAAAAGTGGTTTTATGCTCTTTATTCTGTTATAGATGCTTTATTGAATGATTGTAGCACCAAATTGGTGCCATAAAACCTTTCGACGCAACCTTTCAAATGATTTTTTTGTTTTGAATGTGATGTTCAACCTCATCTTTTTATACAGATGAGAATGTGACGAGCGATAGGCGGCGACGCCAGTGGATCTTCAGCTCGTGCCCACGGCAAGCGTCCGCCGATAGCGAGTCACAAACCAACGGTTCAATCATCAATCTCTCAACATAATTGTTGTAACAATGGACACCACCACATTTAGTATAGAGCCTAAAAAATAGGAGGGGTCCCCTCCTATGAATGAATATATCTCCAAAATGTTCCGTATTTTACTGGCACACGCTCGACCTTTTGTTTTAAAACTAATTTCTTTAGCTCTTTTTCTGCTCGTTCAATGGTCCAATCATAAACAACCGCGACTTCTTTCGTTGCAACAGATTCAAAGTGACATAAAAAGTCTTCTAAAGATGGTTTTCTAAGTGGTTGCACCCTTTGACCGAGTATCTCAAAGAATGCTCTTTCATACACTTGTGCAGAATGTAGTCCCGAAACTTTTAGACCGTCACCGTCATGACCTCGGTTAAACATAACCACTGTTGGATAGTTATCAACGTCCATCTCACGAGTTAGATTCCAATCGCACTTTAAAGCTCTTAAAGCAGTGTCTGAGTGAAGATCTTTGTTAAATTCATCGATATCCAAATTGACTTCCTTAGCAATGTCTAGTAAAACCTTTTCATCCGATATATTCTTCTTGCCTAAGAATAAATGCTCTTGTAACTTTCTTAGAAACTTAGAGCCAAGTCTTTGACCTTGAAACTCAGCAGCCTTAATCGATAGTGTTGCAATAGAGGGTGCAGAAACTGGGTTTTCATACCATAAATCCCCATCACAACTCATTCCTGTTCTGGATGCTGTGTTTTCCCAAAACTTTGCTAATTTGTCTGTTTTATTTATTGAGTGGTTGTTTAAGTTTGTTAGATTACTAGATACAATTGATCGTAATTTGAAATAACAGCCAAACTCCATCGCTAGCTTCTTAATGGCTGGTTCAAGCGACCAACATTCTGGACAAAGTGGATCTATAAAAACGTACATTTCTACAGGTTTATTAATTAAAGAACAAAAGTCAACTTGGGAATTATCATTCGATGCTAGATTGTCCATAACTTCTGATGTTAACTTTCCCACATCGATTCCCCTTTCAAGAATGTATTTATATTATTCTTCAGTATTCATCATATGATTAGCTGTCATCGTTAATCGCTCATAAATAGAAGTTTTATAAGGTTCTTCGATCTCAGCTTCTTCTAATGCACCTGCCATGCATTCAAGCCATGCATCTCGTCGAGTAGGTGTTATTGGGAAGGGCATATGACGTGCCCTTAACATAGGGTGACCATGTTCTTGAATATAAAGTGGAGGGCCACCAAAAAATTGAGTTAGGAATTGTTTTTGTTTCCTAGCTGTTTCTGTTAAATCATCCGGGAATATTGGAATTAATTCTGGATGTTGTCCAACGCGTTTATAGAAAGCTTCAACTAATCGTTCTACGGCTTCAGCGCCACCGATTGCATCGTAAATATTGCCTTGTTGATAAGCCATGTTAGTAAAATCCTTTCTCAATAAGAAATAGTATATATGAATTAGTGCAAATTGAGTTATTGAGTTATCATTTTTCTGTATATATTGTAGCAACGTAACACTAGACTGGCAAATTATAAGTTCTAGCTAAGGCTATTAAAGAAGCGTTGAATCTTGTTTTCGGGCTTTGTACGTTTAATAGAGTACTTAGTTAAAACATCTTTAAAGAAAGCTTCTCCTCGCACTTGAGAAGGTGCTTCAATTTCTAATTCATAGTCTTCTTGTCCGTTATATTGGCTATAGTCTAGTACAAGAGTCATATCATTAACATTTTTTTCTAAACGATAAGTGATTAACGATCCCATATATTTAATATCTTTATCGTGAATATTCAAGTGTTTGATTTGTTCACGTATATGGTCTTTCAACTCCACCTGATTGTTAAACCATTTATCAGCTTCATCTTTTGTTAATAAGTCATGTGTCTCTAATAAGCCTTCATGGCTTGGCTGCTTGAGTGTTGCAATATACTGTGAACCTTTTTCTCTAATACGGAGTGCCATTAAATGTTTTTTGAATGAGAAAAGCTCAGTTTCAAAGTAATAATTAATTTGTTTTTTAGGCATTTCATTTTTGAAGTAATCATCACGCATCTGTTTATACTGACTTTCTGAAAGTAAATTTTTAAATTCGATTTCGATTTCTTGCATGGTCATCTCCCTTTACAATTTAAGTTCGTCCTTAAGTTCATTTGACATTATTATGCGCGATACTTCTAAGTGTTTCAAAAGTTAAGTTGAAATAATTTTATGATACAATAAAAATGCAACTTCGCAAGATTTGGAAAGTGAGGGGAACGGCATGAATTGGGAGATATTCTTAGCACCATATACACAAGCAGTAGACGAACTAAAAATTAAACTTAAAGGCATGAGAAAGCAATTCGATTATGAATCACGCCATTCTCCAATCGAATTTGTTACAGGTCGAGTTAAGCCGATCTCAAGTATTATTGAAAAAGCAAAACGACGAGGAATCGCTATGGCAAATGTTGAAGAAGAAATTCAGGACATTGCTGGGTTAAGAGTGGTTTGTCCTTTCGTTGAAGACATCTATGATATTGTAGATCTGCTTAGGTTGAGAAAAGATTTTAACATTGTAGAGGAAAAAGACTATATTGAAAAAAATAAGGAAAGTGGTTATCGTTCATATCACGTTATTATTACATATCCTGTAGAAACAATATATGGTGAAAAAAGGTTGTTAGCTGAAATACAAATTAGAACATTAGCCATGAATTTTTGGGCTATTAATGAGCATTCATTAAATTATAAATATTCAGGTCAGATTCCAAGTGACATTAAACAGCGTTTAAAAAATGCCTCTGAAGCGGCTTTTCGTCTCGATGAAGAAATGTCCAAAATTAGACAGGAAATTCGAGATGCCCAGGAAGTATTCAGACGTAAAAAAGATTAGCTGAGGAAAGGAGTCGTACTAATGAAATTTTCAATCCAATGCCGCGGTGACCAAGATTCAAAGGAAATTAAGTCTAAGTTAAAAAGCTATCTATCACAATTTAAAATGGAGTATAACGAAGAGGAACCAGATTTGTGCATTTCAGTCGGTGGTGATGGGACGTTACTTGAGGCATTCCATCGTTATGTTCATCGTCTAGACAAGACAGCGTTTATCGGAATTCACACTGGTCACCTAGGTTTTTATGCAGATTGGGTACCCGATGAATTAGAAAAACTAATTATTGAAATTGCAAGAACACCATTCCAAGTTGTCGAATATCCACTTTTAGAGTTAACCATTCGACCAAATGACTACGATCAAGAACATACTTATATTGCATTAAATGAAATAACAGTAAAAACTTCTGAAGGGTCGGTAGTTGTTGATGTTGAAATTAAAGGTGAACATTTTGAAACATTTAGAGGGGATGGTTTATGTATCTCAACCCCTTCTGGTTCAACTGCTTATAATAAGGCATTAGGTGGTGCGATTATCCACCCATCTTTAGAAGCCATTCAAATAACCGAAATGGCGTCAATCAATAATCGTGTATTCCGTACAGTAGGTTCACCACTTATTTTACCTAAACATCATACAGCCATTTTAAGACCTAAAAATGAACGCACATTTATGATTACAATCGATCATTTAAATATGGCTTTTAATGATGTTCATACCATTCAATGTCGTGTAGCTAAAGAACGTGTAAGGTTTGCACGCTTCAGACCATTCCCATTCTGGAAAAGGGTACATGATTCATTTATTTCTGATTCTAGAACGGGGCATGATCAATGAGACTTGAATGGTATATTAAATCTAAAGATGAACATAAGCTCGTTCGTGATTATTTATTGCACGATCGAGCTTTTTCTAATCGTTTATTAAAAGAATTAAAGAAAGATGGTTGTATTTTAGTAGATGGCTTACCAGCTACAGTTAGACATCGCCTAAAAAAGGGTAATAAGTTAACTATAGAATTCCCATTTGAACAAATGAACTCTAATATTACACCAACTGAAGTGACATTAAATATTGTTTATGAGGACGAATGCTTGTTGGTGTTAAATAAACCTAGAGGCTTATCAGTGTTACCTAATATGAATGATCAAGTAACGTTAGCAAACGGAATAGCACATTATTATAAAGCTAGACAAATTAATAGTACAATACATGTCGTAACAAGAATTGATAAATGGACATCAGGCATCGTATTAATAGCAAAGAATAAGTATGTACATCATTTATTAGCTAACCAAAATATTCATAAAGAGTATAGAGCAATTGTTGAGGGTAAATTAGCGAAAACAAATGGCCTAATTGACAAACCAATCTCTAGAAACTTACCGTCTATTATTGAACGTAGGGTGGATCCTGATGGAAAAAGAGCGATTACCCATTTTCAAGTTATGAAGGAAATGAATAACCGCTCTTTATTAAGAGTTAAATTAGAAACAGGAAGAACACATCAAATTCGTGTTCATTTTGCACATATTGGTCATCCTATTGTTGGTGACGATTTATATGGTGCAAATCAATTATTGATAAAAGGGCAAGCATTACATGCACGTATACTTTCCTTTCACCACCCGTTATCCGGTCGGAAATTTTCCTTTGTAGCATCTTACCCAGATGAAATACAAGGTCTAATTGATTAATTCTCCGATTCAAACATAAAGCTTCGCTGTCTAGAACGTATGTTTAGGACTAATCCAATAGCTGCCATATAAACTAATAAAGAGGTTCCTCCATAGCTTAAGAATGGAAGAGGTAGCCCTGTTAGTGGAAGCAATTGTATGGACATTCCAATGTTCTGGAAGATTTGATACGTAAACATACCAACGATTCCGATTGATAAATAAGATCCAAAAGGGTCTTTAGTTTCAAGTGCGATTTGTACAATTCTATAAATCATTAAAAAATATAAGATGATGATGACACTTGATCCAATGAATCCAAATTGTTCTGCAACAGCCGTAAATATCATATCTGTATGTCGTTCCGGTATCCAAACTTGATAGCCCATTGTACCTTTACCTGACAATTGACCAGAACCAATGGCAAGCATTGATTTAATTGCCTGCATGGCAGATCCATCTGTGTATAAGTGTGGATTATCCCAAGCTTTTATACGATCAGCAACGTGATCAAACGATGTTTCATCTTCAATAAACGAGATAAATGCATCGGGATCTGAAAAATACAATAAAAATAAAGATGCGATAATAACAAAGGCTGTACCAAATAACGTAATAATTGTTCTCCATCTTATACCTGAAATAACGATTAAAAATGCTGCAATGGATAAAATAACTAAAGAAGACCCTATATCAGGTTGTATTGCAATTAATAAGAAGACAGGTATGGTTAACGCTAAAATCTTTCCAAGTAAATAAAGATCATACTTTAAATCTTTTATAGTCCATTTTTCATTATGACGCGTAATAACATGAGCTAAGGCAACAACTAAGAATACTTTAACGAACTCAGATGGTTGTAATGTGATTGTTCCGAATTTATACCACCGAAGAGCTCCATTGTTTTCCCAAGCCCAAGGTAGGAAATGTAAGCCTGCTAACATAAAAATACCTAATATATACAAAGGCCAAGCGAACTTCCGATACCGATCAAAGTCTATTACCATAATTGCTGCTACACCAACACAGCTTACAATAAACCAGATAATTTGTCGTTTATAAAATCCAGCATACGATGGGTAAGCTTCACCTAATGTATATAAAGTAAATACACTAATCCCTATGATTAAAATAATCGTAGTAACTAGAAACGTATCTAAACGTTGTTTGTGCAATTGATTGTCCATGATAATCTCCCTTAATACTGTTTCTCTCTATAATAATCATACGTTAAAAAAGCCTAATTTAAAATAGGGAATAGATGCTATCTAAAAGTTTTAACAGATTTTTAAAGTTTGCGGTTGGCATATCCCTATGTTTTATATAAAATGAAACATATTGAATTTCGTCTGAAGGAGGGGCAACGATGGAAATGCAACAAAAACATAAAAGTATTGAGTATGAAGGAATAATAGAAAAAATATATCGAGCATTAGAAAAGGATTCCATCGACCAATTTAGGTCAGAGTTTTTGGAATTGCACCCATATGATCAGGCGAATATTTTTGTTAACTTGCCTAAAGAAACAAGGTTGCAAATTTACACTTATTTATCGCCAGATGAAATGGCGGAGGTAATTGAACACTTTGAACTGGATGATGTTGGTGAAATCATTACCGAGATGAATCCTCGTTTTGCAGCGCAAATTTTTGACGAACTATCAACAGATGATGCTGTTGATATTATGAATACGTTGGAACGTAATCAAATTGCTAGTTACCTCACGTTAATGAATAGAGAAGAGGCACGTGAGATTAAAAACCTGCTTCACTACGAAGAACGAACTGCAGGTAGTATCATGACAACGGAATACGTTGTGGTGAATCAAAATATGACAATTAGACAAGCTATGCTACATCTTCGTGAAAAAGCACCAGATGCTGAAACGATTTATTATGTCTTTGTGACTGATAATGAGAAGCGCTTAGTTGGTGTTATTTCACTTCGAGATTTAATTATCGCAGAAGATGACTGGGTAGTTAGTGATGTTATGAGTGAGCGTGTTGTATATGCATCGGCAGGTGATGATCAAGAATCTATCGCTAAACTTATGCGTGACTATGATTTTTTAGCATTACCAGTAGTTGATTTTAAAAAGCATCTATTAGGTATTATCACAGTCGATGATATTTTAGATGTAATGGACGAAGAGGCTAGTGATGACTATTCAAAACTAGCCGCTGTAACGGATATGGACCGAAATGACTTGAGTGCTGTAGATGCAGCTAAGAAACGTTTACCTTGGCTAATTATATTATTATTTCTTGGTATGATTACAGCTAGTTTGATTGGACAATTTGAAGATACCATCTCTCAAGTCGCATTATTAGCTGTATTCATCCCTTTAATTGCAGGAATGGCTGGTAACACTGGTACTCAGGCATTAGCTGTTACAGTACGTGGTATTGCAACGGGAGATGTTATGAGTGAAGGCGTTTTAAAACGATTAATGCGTGAAACTCTAACAGGACTTATTACAGGAGTTGTATGTGGAGCTACAATTATATTTGTTGTTGTTGTCTGGCAAGGAATTGATCAACTGTTTTTAGGCATCGTGGTGGGTGTTTCAATCATGGTGTCTCTAATTGTCGCAACAATTGCAGGAGCATTTTTACCATTATTAATGCACAAAATTAAAATTGACCCAGCCGTAGCAAGTGGTCCATTCATCACAACGATTAATGACATTATTTCTGTCATTATTTACTTTGGCATGGCAACGATGTTTATGGAATATTTAACTTAAAGTTATAAAATACTCAATCTTTATTTAAAATATGGATTGAGTGAGAGTGTAAAATATTTTGTGTAAATGGCTATTCCGATTTTCAATGATATAGAAAAAGGAAGACCCATTCTGTAGAATTAAGTTAGCAGACTAAAATTCACAGAAAAGAGGTCTTCCCTATGAATCA
>NZ_JBQQCO010000045.1:0-5355 GCF_052246295.1 Piscibacillus sp. B03
CAGCTATGGGGTTAGTAACTGAAGAAGAAAGTCACAGTCCGACCTGCAAGGTCGTTTATAATAAATAACTAGCTTAATTCTTACAAAAGGGTTTAGTGTCATTTACACAAAATTATTGACACTCCCTATTCTTTTAGTTATTTTATCTAGTATTTCTTTTTCCTTATTATCTAAATATTTAAATTGTGCTTTACTCAATGAACTCTCCCTTTCACAATATAAGTAATCTAATTAAATATTTAATACCACCTATATTTTCAAATTTTCTCTACAACGTTATGTAATAACTATTTATAAAAATGAATTTGCTCCTTTCAGTACTTTTCTCTAACCCTTTACCTTTTACATCCTGCTCATATTCTTGATAAAGTTTTTCCAGTTGCTTGATAAATAAAAGGGAAGCCTTCATTATAATCCTTCCTCTAACTTATAAATTAAGTAGCTAATTTGTAACTCATTATTAGTCAATTAACAAATGTTAACTCTCAAAAATCTTAATAACTACAAAGATAAGACTACCTTGATATCATTTAAGGATTCTTTTATTTTTTCCCTATCCCACATGTTATCTATTAGCTCATTCACATTAAAAGTTACTCCTTCATCCCAAGAAAATTCATACCCATAATATTTTAAAATCTTACCAGCTTCATAATCTGTGGGAATAAATATATCTTCAAATTGGCTGTTAAGAATGTCCTCTATAAAATTTGAAAATAATTCTTTGTTTTCATCATAATAAGGGAAAAATGAAAGTCCAGTGCTCATCTTTCTTAATATCTCATCAAAACCTTCATCTATCTTTTCTTGAATCAGTTTTATACCATCATTGAATTCAAAAGCTCTGAATATAATTAACAAATAAGAGAGTATTATAGGATTACGAATATCATTCCTAAATGTTCCGTCAAAATAATACCAATGGGGCATGAGAGCAAAAGGGTGTATTTTCTTTAATAAATTCAAATCGCTAATCATTTCTACTGACTTAAATAGTTCACCCTTATATAAATATAGCATGGCATTTAAATAGTTGAGAGCTTTCTTTTCCTCTGTTCCTACCTTGGTATTCTTACAGAACCTTTTTATGTATTCTTCGTTTAAAGCAATGAACTCATCTAATAATCCGTTTCTTAATATGTCCCAGTCCTTCTTTAAGAGGTTCTCGAAGAAGAATTCCCGTAGTTTAATATAATGGTTGGCTTCTCTTCTCTCATTTTCTATCCTCTTTACTAAGTAACGATACTTATCTAACTCAAAGTTTTCCTGAATGGTAAAATGTGTACTTTTGTTCGGGTTGCTATTGATGTCTCTACTGACATCATATTCTTTCATTAGCTTTTGTAATGTATCTCCATCAATCAGCTCAATATTTTTACCCTCAGAAAACGATAAGGCACTATCCGTGAATCCCGAGTTGGTGACTAAAATACCTTTGTTCGCTTGGTCACTTAAACAAACACCATATAAATCTCTTATTGGAGGTTCGCCCACTTGGTTCTCCCAGTACTTACATTGAATTAAGTACTTACCTCGAAAAATCGGTTTATTATATCTGGCTATAATATCTACTCCACCATCACCAGATTTATTTGTTAGCTCAGTTTCAAATCCCATCTTTTGAAATAATGTATTAACTAATTCTTCAAAGATGTAGCCATCCATATCATTTTCTCTCCTTTAACCCACAGATTAACTCTCTATGAAATACACCAAGGGTTCCAAATATGTGTTTAGAATAATTTGAATATTAACTAATTACTCTAATATTAACATATTATGTAACAAGAGTTGAAAGCACATATGTATTACATCACATGGAGATGATTATATATAGTAAATTATTTAACATTACAATGTTGGGTAAAATACTTGTTAAACACCACTACATCTCAACAAATTTATCTAAGGAGTTGGGATGACAATGAAATGTGCAGTTTACGTTAGAGTCTCCACAGACAAGAAGGAACAAGAAACTTCGCTGATTAACCAACAGAGATACTTTTACAATATTATTGCAGAGAGAGGATGGGATATTTACGAATTTTATGTAGACGTGGAATCAGGAACTAAAGAAAGGAAACGCAAAAACTTTATACGGATGATTGAAGATGCTAAGAAAGGTGAGTTTGATGTCATTTTAGCAAAGGAACTGTCTCGATTAGCTCGAAATGGTAAATTATCTTATGAAATTAAAGAAATTACTGAAAAGCACAACATAGGAATAATTACATTTGATGGAGCAATTAACACGATTGACAGTAATAGCAACAACCATATGTTTGGTCTATACGCATGGATGTACGAAGAAGAATCCTCTCGAATTTCTGAACGAATTAAATTAGCAAAAAGTACAAAAGCAAGAAAAGGTGAATTTTTAGGTTCGATAGCTCCATTCGGTTATAAGGTTGTAGATAAAAAACTTCAACTAGCTAAAGATGGAACAGAAGAAATCGTAAGGCAAATTTATGATTGGTACCTTGAAGGTGTTGGGTTCGATGCTATTGCAAGAAAGTTATCTAAAAGAAATATAGTGACTCCTTCAAAACGAGCTGGTAAGAAGAATGCAAGTGAATTCTGGCACGGCAGTACAATACAAAAAATATTATCAAACCCTAATTACATTGGTGATTTAGTTCAACATCGGCAAACCTCCATTAGTGTAACTAATGAATATAGGAAAGAAGTTCCGAAAGAAGAGCAAGTAATTGTTAAAAATTCACACCCAAAAATTATTAATCGAGAAGACTTTGAAGCAGCTCAACGCTTAATGGCGAGTAGAAAAAAATCTCAAACGCAAGCCAAACACCATTTGTTTACTAATGTACTTTTTTGTTCAGATTGTAAAAATGGAATGTGGTATAGACAGACTGTTCAAGGATATATCTGCGGTTCTTATGCAAAACACGGATTAATTGCCTGCACAGGAAGACCAATCAAGGAAGAACGACTAAAAGATATTGTATTAAATGATATTAAACAAATTCAACTAAATTTAAATGATGAAGAATTTTTAGATGGCTTAAAAAACAAGCTTAAAGCTAAAGAAGATAAGGACAACAGTGTATTAAAGAAACTAAACAAACAAATTAATGATATTACTTCCAAGCGAAAGCACTATATTCAATTGTTGTCTGATGAAATAATTACCAGCGGAGAATACAGAGAAATTATGGATGACTTGCAAGTAAAGTTAAACAAGTTGAAATTAAAAAAGAGTGAGATAGATATCTCACTCCTTAATAAGCAGTCTCTTAATGAACTAAATGATTTGCTAAACACATTGAAAATGTTTGAACCTCTAACTGAAGTTACAAATAAGCTTCTTCATTACTTTGTAGAACGAATAGAAGTGGATAAAGATAGTAAACCTCACATCACTTACCGATATGCTCTACTGAACGAATAGGAAACTTATTCCTTAAGTTCTATCTGTGACACACACTCCACATGTACCGTATGTGGGAACAGGTCAACTGGCTGAACTGATTTTAGTTCGTAATTAAATTGTTTTAGCTCTGCTACGTCTACTGCAAAAGAGCTCGGATTACATGACACGTAGACAATTCGTTTTGGTTTTGAACGGCCGATTCGGCGCATAACTTTTCCACCTGCACCTGAACGTGGTGGGTCTAACAATAAGATGTCTGGCTGACCAAATTTTTCAAGAACATGATCGATACCTCGTCGTGCATCTTGTGCTAAGAAGTACGTGTTATGAATTCCGTTCTCTTCTGCATTACGCTTCGCCGATTCAATCGAACTTTCGACGATTTCAACTCCCGCTAGCTTCTTCACTCTGTTCGCAAATGGTAATGAGAACGTCCCAACGCCGCAAAATAAATCAATCATGGTCTCGTGTTCTTTTGGTTGACCTACTTCTAGTGCAATGTCTATTAACTTTTTAGCTTGTGTCGGGTTGGTTTGGAAGAATGTATCGTACCATAAACGATAACGATAGCCATAGATTTCATCATAGATGTAGTCACGACCTGCTAATACGTGAATCGCTTCAGCATCAACTCGATCTGCCCAAAGTGTGTTCTCTAACCACATTAAACTTTTGACTTTTGAGTATTGGCTAATACGGTTGACTAAATCATTCACTGCTTCTTCAAGTTCCCCGCTTGGTGGCTGTGTCGCGATCAAAGCGAGCATAATTTCACCTGTTGTAAAGGACTGACGTACCATTAGGTGCCTTAGTAAACCAGTGTGCTCTTCTTTCTCATACCCTTTAAGGTCATGGTCTTTTGCCCATTTAGATACTTCAAGAGATGCTTTGACCATATCATCACTTGCGATTAAACAAGTCTCAAGGTCAAACACATTTTTGAAATTACCTTGCTCATGCATTCCCATGTTACCTTCCGGTGAGAAGGTGAACTCCATTTTATTACGATAATCCCAAGGACGTTCCATACCAATCGTAGGCTTCACCAATTCAGGGTCAAAACCTTGGCTCTCAATTGCGTTCTTGACATACTCTGTTTTATGTTTTAATTGACCTGAGTACTCCCAATGTTGCCACACGCACCCCCCACAAATATCAAAGTGAGGGCATGGTGCAATTGTACGTTTAGGACTTGCATCAACAACCTCTTTTAGTTCCGTCTTACTCCACTTTTTTGTTGGGTATAATGCATCCACAATCACCTCTTCACCAGGAATTGTTTGTGGAACGACTAATTTTAGCTTCTTTGGATTTCCTTTATCATTTTCACGCCAAACAACGGCTTGACCAGAACCTCTCCTGTCCAAGCTTTCGATTTTAGCCTGATACTCTTCTCTATTTTCATCGGACATATGTAAATCCTCCTAACGTTACACCTATAGCTTTTCCAATCATCCATATAGAAAATACCACATTTTATCTCAAGATGATATTAAAATGATGCTTTTGCGCGTGCGCAAAAGCTTCCTATTTTATACTTTGAGCTTTTCTATCGACATTTGAGCACACTCTACTAACAATGTTCATTTCTCTATCTACATTCAGAGTGTCTCTATCGACAAACCTTGCTTCCCTATCTACATTTTGAACTTCTCTATCGACAATCAAGCAATCCTTATCGATATTTCTTATTTCTCTATGTACTTTTAGAGCATTTCTATCGACATTTTAAGAATTTCCTTGTCATTAATGGAGCTTCTATTGATCACAATCATTATATTTCCACTATATTAATGCATAAATAAAAGCTACTAGATTATATCTAGTAGCTTTAGCGTTGCCCGGCAGCGTCCTACTCTCACAGGGGAAACACCCCAATTACCATCGGCGCTAGAGAGCTTAACTTCTGTGTTCGGCATGGGAACAGGTGTGACCTCTCTGCTATCGCCACCGGACTATGTAGT
>NZ_JBQQCO010000046.1:0-5151 GCF_052246295.1 Piscibacillus sp. B03
GCTATTATTAGATATTCAAGCGGTTATCGATGTGATCCTATTCGACCGTCCATTATTTCGTCAATTTGTCTTAGCCGTGAGCACCAGGAATTCACCGTTTAAAAAAATTGAACAGAATGAGGTATGGTCTATCTAAGTAGTCGTGCATTATACAACACCTAAATCTTTTTATAATAAGAGGTGGTTAAAAAATGAATATAGAGTTGGTTATTAAGGTTATTCTTTTAATTATGCTTATAATATTTTTATCAATTCCAATTTATCTATTAGTCAAAAAGCATTATGACGAAAAAATAGCGCAATCATTTACACTATCTGTCGTGTCAATAATATCAAGTGTTGTGATACTTGGAGCGTATTTGTAATGGCCTAGTGTGATGTGATACGAATCTTAATAACGTGTATAATTGTGAAAAACTTCAAGTGTTATCATACTTTCTGTTGTAACTAGGTACAACAAAGGGATAAAAAAGGGAGGACGCACATATGGAAGAAACATTTGCGGTACCAGCTTATTTTACTCAAAAAGGAGTAACTGAACTAGGATTTAGTTTAGAGGAGGTAGGTACAGCCATAACTTTATCTGCTTACGAAAACGACAACAAATTCACTTTTAGACAAGCTGTTGAAGAACTATCGACACATGGTCCAGAAGATGAGAAGCTATCTATATTCGAAATAAGAAGAATCATAGACACCCTAGAAAAAGAAGGAATATTTAAAATTTATATATATAAGAACCATTTTAATATTGAATGGTTGCCTCGATCAGAAGGAGAGATGAATAATGACTAATTTTTTTCAAAAGAATCCAACCGATATAGTTAATGAACACACGGAAATCTCAGTTAACCGATTGGAAGAAGATTTAACATTATCAATTAAGGATTTAGTTGTTCTTTGCTATCAAGAACACGGAGAGAATACTATGAGTAAAATGTCTATGATAAGTAATAAAGAATTAGAAGAACTTGGATACGATGTATTATTAGATGTATTTCATCTAATTAGAGAGTTAGGATGGGGCAAACCATCTATTATATGTAATCTCATTATTTCTGAATTAGCAGATAGTACACACAATCTACCAAGTAATTTATCTTCAAATAATCATAAGGAAACTGCCCGTAATCTCGCAGAATATTTATGCTTAATTTCAACTTTTAAACAACACAAAGAGCTATTACAGAATTATATTAGCATCAATATAATTCGAGAGATAGAAAGAATACATTCAGATTTAAACAGACACATGGTATAACTAATAATAGCTTAACTTCTTTATCCCTTTGTCTAGTTAGACTGTTTTAGAACTATTCTTCCTTAAAAAGAACAACCACCTGTAAACAACATAACAGCAAAAGTTGATTTTTTGACAATTTTGATGATTCACCTAACATAAAATGGTAGAATAGTAGACAGATTATTTTACCATGAGAGTTAGGTGTTTTTTATGTCTTTTTATGTCGATAGGTTTAATGAACACATTTTTCATAAAACCCTTGCATCGTGTTTTAATAAGGTAAAGCAAATAACCGAAGAAGATGTTGAGCTCTCCGAAAAAGCCGAAGATCACATAGAACGCTTACAATATCTTTTAAATCTATTCAGACACAAGGTTGAACAAATTGAACCTTTAGCAACTCCTAGTCATTTACTAAAAACTTGGGATACACATTTAAAAAAAACACAGACGGAACTTAATACTTTCTTATCAAATAAACAAGTAAATCATTTGGTTACTGCTAATGAAAACGCCGAAAAAGTTATTATTGGTGCTTTAAGTTTAAGTCATCTGTCTGCGGTAGAAGATGAAGAAATAATCAAAGAAAGAGTTTCTTCACTCAGCCGCTCTATTGGTGGACATAAAGGGCAAATCACGAGAGATCTAAATGAGGCATCCGAAATATTAAAAGAAGTAAAAGACTTAAAAGAAGAAATTGAGACAATTAAAGAGAATAAAGAAGAAGAACTTAAACAACTCCACGATGACAAAACAACGCTATTCGACAACTTAGAAGCTACTATTCGTGACGAATACAAAGAGGACATTACTGAAAGCATTACAGAGGTTGATAACTTTATAGAAACACAAAAAAATAATCTATTGGAGAAGAAAGAAAAGCTAGATGAATTATTTGAATTAGTAACAAATGGTGCAATCTCTGGAGCTTATCACAAAGCTGCAGAAGACGAAAAAAAGTTAAGAAATAAGTGGTACTGGTCAACAATTTTAGGATTTATAGGTTTAATAGGAGCTGCTACTTACATCTTTTTTAGCGGTCCAGATGACATAACCACTTATAGTGTGATCTCTAAAATACTTATTACAACTGCTCTAGGTGCTTTTATTACGTATTCAGCAAAACAAGCATCCATTCATCGTTATCAAGAGCAAGTGAATAGAAATATTGAGTTAAAAATGAAGTCAATTGATCCGTATTTATCTATTTTTGAAGATGAAGAAATGAAGGAAATCAAAAAAGATTTAGTGGAACCTTTATTCAAAGAAGATAGAACCATTAGAAAAAATACTAATGAAGATGAAGACACTCAACTTTCTATAAGCACAATCCTAACTCTTATAGAAAAAATCAAAAAGACATAACAAAACATACGTTCTTATTCTTTGTGTAGTTGGAAATATCATGTATAATATAGACAAGCAGTTCTCGGAAAAGCAAGGTAGTGGGCTTTCTCCTCTATACCCGTTCTTACTAAGGCGGGGGAGGAGGTGAAGCTTATGAGCAAAGTTTTAATATTGGCATTTTTGCTAGCTCTAGCAATGGCCAGTATATTAGATGCTCAAATTTTAGTCCTTCCGTTTATCTTTATGATAAATATGGACAAAAACAAACTACCTTGCTTAAGGGAGCAAGGTAGTAAGAAGAAATAAACAAACACGAGAGACAGCCCATTATCTTGCGAACGGAACTGCAATGAGGTGGAATGTAGTCGCATTCCATCTCTTTTTAATTATAACTCATTTTATTCAATTCATTCATGCAACATATATATGCATCTTTATTTACTTTTATTATAACGTAGTTCAGACTGGTGTCAATTGTTTCAGACTGTAAACTACATATTACTACTATAACCCATTATTTTAGTTTAAAACATATATCATTTAGAACAGAACATATTAAATTCAAATATATTTCTGAATAACACCTTTATGCCACTCTAATGTCGCAAACTGGTCTTTCCCATACTCTTTCTCTAAATAAACTTCTGTTGTTTTAATATTTTCACGACCTAACGACCGTTGAATAGTATACACATCCACGCCTTGATCGTAACTCAAAATCGCAAACGCATGACGGAATGTGTGCGGGGTTATGGTCGCGATTTGTTCATCTTTATCTTGGCTGTCTGAGTCATCACCTATTTTTTTGTATCGCTTTAAATTAACGCGTCTAACGGCTTTACTGAGCAACTGCGATAAATAAGACGGACTATAAGCCTTGCCGGTTGCGGTTGGTAACAGTGGTTCATTGTCTGGTGTTTTATCAAGTGCAGCTAACAAGCGGGCTTCACGAAACTTAACTATACTCTCCATTGTTTTACCCCTCAACGGTATGTGCCGCTTCTTGTTACCTTTCCCTCGAATGTATAAAAAGTATTGCTCACGATCCACATCGTAAGAAACATCGCCCACTTTCAGCTTACATAACTCTGAATTACGAATGCCCGTCGTCACAAAGATATGAATCAACGAAAAATAAATCGGATGTGGGTCAACTTCAGAAAAATGGTCCAGTAGTTCAAACACTTCAGATGGAGCCAGGTCTTTATTTGGTCGGTCTGCTTTTTGAACCGAATAGGTCTGCATACGACTGGTTAAATCATGTGTGGTATAACCCTGGTCATATAAAAAGCGTAAAAACATCCGCCAGATAGCTGTTTTACGTGATAAGGTAGCAGGTGAAAAAACAGAGTTTCTTCCTATTATATAGGGGTACTGTTCCGCATACCAAGATTGAAACCGTCTAAGGTGTCTTGGCTGCAAGTTTTTAAATAAGGTTCCTTCTTCAAATGACGGAAAGTCGAGTCCAATATCTGCACGATACTCAATTAATAGTTTGGCCAACTGTAAGAGTTCCCTTAGATACTCGTTCTTGGTATTTTCACTTCGATTGCCTTTTTGGTTCTGATCCTTTCGAATATGGACAAAGTAATAAATCATATCCAGATCATTAAAATGTTGAAAAGTGGATTGATGATGTCGTTCTGCTTCATCTATTTTTTGTTCCAACACTTTCATATGTGACTCATCATGTAATTGATGAACTGAAACATATGGTAATGATTGGTTATTTAGTTCGTTCATCGAAATGATTGACGACATAAAGGACACCTCACTTATATATTCTCTTTACATCATCATATATCATATAAAATTTAATAGAAAGTCCTATGATATAAAAAAATAGAATATTTGTTTACACTATACAGTATAGCATTAAATTAATATATATTTATTATTTAATAAAATGTATGTTATTTATTGAAACTTAATATAAGGTGTGCTATTCTGTAAATAACAGAATATTAAGATAACTTAACACCAACTATTTTATTAAAAGGAGATGACATAATGGAAAAAATTAAAGGACTTCATGTCGAAAATCTAAAACAGGAAGAAACGGACAGAGGGGTTGAATTTAATGCCAACCTATTTATGGATGGACAAGCCATAGGCGATATTGAAAACCGTGGTGATGGTGGTATCACAATGGTTCATGTCAAAAATGACTATCAATCAGATTTTAAGGAACGTGTTTCTCAATATTATGATGAAGCTGATGTGCATGATGGTGAACCGTTACAGAAGTGTTACTACCACACGAATACTAAACTAATGAAAGGAATGTGATTGAAATGAATAAACAACCAACCGAAAAAGAGAGACATAGATACGAGAAACTTATTGACAGTTTAATGGACGACTAAAGAGTCAGTAATGCTGAATTTATTGACACAGGTGGCGGTTGTGTATTAATTGCGTTAGAAGTCACGGACATTGAAGGGACACGATTTGTCGGAATCGATGATGAGTCTATCGTCGGAAGAACCATATCAATTATCGAAACTGAAGGTGCAGAAAACGATACATTTTTCGCACAAACACAAGACGAACTAGAAAAG
>NZ_JBQQCO010000047.1:0-5086 GCF_052246295.1 Piscibacillus sp. B03
TTTCATGGATGGTTTATAGCCATTTAAAAATAAATCATCAATGCCATTGCCATCATGCTCATTCCATTGTGCTAAATGCAATTCAATCCCTTGATGTTTCAGCTCTTTCGCAACATCAATTAACGCTTTCTGCACATCAATATTACTTCGGATATCTGCATCAAAAGCTAAGTTAACACGCTTAACCTCCATGCGCTTAATCGCTGGCAATGCTAAACGCCATGCTTGAACACCTGGAATAGCTATGAATGTATCCCCGATTTCCTGTATTTCCTCTTGTGAGTAAGCTCGATCAATAAAATCAGAAGCTATATCACATTTTATGGGTCCTTCTGATAACCACACGGCTTCACGTTTAATTGGTGTACCTTCTGGCCATGATTCTAATGTTTTTGTTGGAACCGATACATGATAAGGGAGTGGATTACCAGGAGATGTACCTCCATCTTTATTAGCTGAAGATAACCACCAGTAGCGGTTTCCTTTTTCTAAACGTACGAAACCTAAATGTTGTCCATTTGAATCAACCAAGCTTTCCATTTGTTTCATGTCCAGTTGTTGATCTAAAACAATTTCGCCCGTTTTGGTATCCCAAACACGTACATGATTAGGTTGTTCCTTTACCTCTGCTGATAAGTGTCCACCTTTAGAACTCCGTTGTAAGACCGCTTCATTTAACACTTGGTCATTACGAATTTGAAATCCTAGCACTTGATTATGGTCATTACGAAACGGAATTAAAATCCCTTTAGCACCTGCGATGTTCCAAAACGTTTGTCCTTCCTGTTTGGTATGCAAATAAAAACCAGGCACGCCACGAAAGTCATCCATATTAAGTGTTTCACCAATTGCTTTAACGACTTGCCATGGTTTTGGGGACGTTGAACGATATTCACGGACAATAACTTGGTCCGTTGTTAAACCACGCTTTTCACTTGTCAATTCTTGATAGTGATAATCATTTAAGATGGTATGGTTTAACAATGTACGGTAAACCTTATTCAAATCTTCGGGTGAGCGTTTTTTCTCCCCTTTTTGTTGTTCGACGTTTGATGTCTCAACGGCTTTTTGTGGTTTCTTTAAGAAATGCAACCAAGATTGGGGTGACTTTTTGGAAAAAGGTCGGTCGCTTGTGACACGAATACAAGCCACGCGATCTCCTTTTTCATGAATGACACAAGCCCCTTTTTTACCACAAACCGGACACAGTTCTCGATACATCTCAAACCATCCTGGGATATTGGTTGGTCTTAACGTTTGACTCATATAATCCTCTCCTTTTTTTGTTTAATTAAATCACATCATCGAAACGACTCTGATCATAAGGTGGCATAACCGTCACGATATGATAGGTTTCAGCATTTTGTTGTACCACACATGCGATTGGATTATCATAACTATCTAATCCAACTATGACGACACGTTGGTGTTTCTCGTCTGATTGCTTTTCGATGATTTTCCCATTCATGATGCAAAGCGCAAGATCACGTTTTATATAACCTCTTTTCTTCATGCGTTCGACGGCATGTTTGGTTAATACGATGTTGCTGTTCATTAATGACTTTTTAATCTGTTTTAACATTGTCTTCCCTCCTCTTTTAAGTCATGAAAACATAAAAAAGAAGCGACCTTCAGACAATAAGTATCAAACATACATCATGGTAAGTTTGTTCATACTCATCGCCCAAAGGCCGCTTTTAGTTAACTGTTTTAAACATACTTCTACCGAGTGGTAGATACATTAAAAACTAAAAAGAAAATAAAGATTATATTTTTTATATTACCATGAACTTTATTTTATCTCAAACTCTTTTTACGTTTATAAAATGGTGACAACAAGGTTGATTTCATTCGTTCAATCCAATTAACTGTATTGTATTGACTCCCCGTTACATGCTCGATGATTGGCTTGTAACCATCTAATAATGTTTGACGGTAGTTTGGCATATTTATTAGTGGTTTATGTTGATACTGATTTTTTAATACCGCTTCATGTAAATCATGAATACAGGTCAATAACGGGTAATCTAATTCCTCAGATAATTCATTTGGACGACTGAAAGACGGAAAGTGCTTATTAAAAATCAACTTCACCTCAATATGCGGATAATCCTGAAATAACTTATGAATATAATTTCGATAAGCACTTATACTTTGGTAATTATCATCCACTAATATCCAACATTCATCTAATTGTTCTAGTGCCCATTTAATTGGTTCATCCATGTTACCAGATGGCATATCTATTAACGTAACATCTAAAACATTTAAATTAGTGATATAACTTTGCATCGTTTCGTAATACCAAGTTATATCATGAGTGTCGTCTTTGCCTAGCGGATACCAAGATACACCTTGATAAATCCATTCGAATGGTAAATCTGTTAAAGGCTCTGCTGTTGGTGTGTGAAAGTCATGGATAAACGAAGCATAAGATCTCCAGTTATGAGGTTCATTTGCAATTCGTTTTAACTCTATTTTTAAATTATGGTTTTCACTTGGCAACTCCAAAACACCCGTCAGTATGCGTTGTTCAGCTAATGCTAATGCAAAGTTTATACAGAAAGTCGTGACTCCCATGCGGTGAAGCGGTGACCACACACCAATGGTTTGATTGGTATCACGGAATGAATGTCTTAATATACGTTTTTGGACACTTTGTGATTGTGCAATGAGTGCATTTATATCTTCGCTAGTTAAACTTTTGTATTCATCACTAGTCTGATTAACGTCATCGATTGATTGTTCGTTTTCATCGTGTACGCTTTGTTTAGAATGTTCGTGTTCAATCGACTGCTTTCGTTTATTTTGTTCGGTTTTAGTTTTTGGATATTCGCTTTGAACACTTGTATCTTTATGTTGTTCTTTCGATTGAACTTCTAAGTGTTCAGTTTGTTCCTCTGATTGCTCGATTTGTTTTTTCGTCTCTTTTTTTTGCTCTTCAGTTTGTTCCGTTAGTACTTTCGATTCCTCGTATTTCTTCTTACGTGAACCTTGTTGAACGTTAGATGATGAAAAACGATTAGATTGATTATTACTCGAAAGAGTACCATCATCATTCTTTTTTCGTTGACGTTTCTTTTTACTGGCAAAGATTAACTTTAAACGTTGAATGAGATCCTTTTCGCTCGGTTCAAAAATAATATCTTCTTCGACAACCTCTTTAGGACGTTCAGTTAATATGAATAGTTGATCGTGAGTTGGTACATTGGTTAAAATGTCTTCTTGATACTCTTCCAAAACAACAATATCAACGCTAGATGTATCCTTTGGAGCTATTTCAAAATCAGAGCGACTATTCACAAAACTACTTAATAACTTATAACGTTCTTGAAAGTATTCTTGAGAACAAGATAGCCAGACTTGCTTTTTAGGATCCTGTTTAGACACTAATATCATCCTCTAATCCTTGTTGTTCTTGCTCGACAACCAACTTAATACGCTCTTTTAGTTGTTTGGTTAACGTGGCTTGATAAGATTCAATACGGGCTAAATGTTCGGGAGTCACCCCAATTCGTTTAGCAAGTTCATATTGACGCAACCTTAATCGCTTTCTTAATAACATTAATCGTTCCACATCATCTTCGGCTTGTATATTATCAAAATCAAGCATGTTAAACTCCCCTTCCTCTAGTTCAATCACTCTATAAAAAACAAAAAGCTCATACTTCCCCTAAAGGAAATATGAGCAGCGCTTGCTTTTAACATAATTTAATTGTTTATCGTATTTATTCTCTTTTATTCTATACTATTTTATTATATAATAACAACATCAACTTATTTTTTATTTTTAATTTTTATTATCTTCCCCTGGAGGAAGTATGTCTTATAACAATTTTGTAAGCGACTTTGGTCGTTAGTTGCAGATACACTCTAATGAGTGTGTTGCGATTAAACGACTTAAAGTCGCTTTTTTGCGTTCTATGCGAAGAAGGTGGGATCAACAAGTTTGTAATGACTATCGTTATAAACTTGTTTTTCTATATAACAAACTAGATTGAAAGGAGCGATTGTGATGACAAACAATCAACAAAATCAAACAAATTTCGAGGAGGTTATGGAAAAACTTAGAGCACCTTTTAACGCTGATGAATTAGAATGGCGAGTCCAACGTAAAGTGAAAACAAAGAATGGTTGGAAAGCTGTTGTTCTTTGTTATGTGACAAACCGTGCTATTCAAAAACGTCTTGATGATGTGTTTGGCCCTTTTTGGCAAAACAAATATGAATTATGGCAAGACAAAGGCGTTAAATGTACAATCTCCGCTCGAATTAACGGCGAGTGGATTTCTAAAGAAGATGGTGCTGAGTTTACACAGGTCGAAAGTGTTAAAGGTGGATTTTCCGCAGCAATGAAGCGGGCAGCTGTTCAGTGGGGTATTGGTCGAATTCTTTATGATATTCCTGAAGTTTGGGTAGATCTAAAAGAAAAAGGTCAAAACTTTTGTAAGGTTGAGGAAGGTAACCAAAAACGGTATCTATATTGGGACAATCCCAATTACGACGAACTCATGAACCGTCAATCTAAACAACCTAATCAACCTAAACAACAACAAAAACCACAATCTCAACAGCCACTTAAACAGTCGAAGGGTCACAACGGTAAAGCAGATAACCAAGATGCTCTAAAGCATATCGTTGAATGTGAGAAAGCGATTGGGTTTAATCCTAAATATCGTCAAGCTTTGTTTGAAAAAGCCAATGGCGATCAAAAGATTAAACTGGAAGAGGCTTCACGTGAGCAACTTCAAAATTACTATCGCGTTCTATTTCCTGTTAAATCCATTATGGAAGCAGGGAAACATTACGGACATGATTTAGAAGCAACGCTAGCTTATGCTCAAACGTGTTACCAAGACCGCATTGAAAAGGTTGAGAGTTTATTCATTAAGACGGATAAAGCTAAAGCTGAAGAAGTTATTCAAGTCTTAAAAGAAAACAGCCCTCAACCAGTCACTGCTTAAATGAAACGTATTAAACGGAAGTCGCTTATCTATCAAAAAAGGTAAGCGACTTTTATGTTTGACAGGAAGATTTAACAAATTAAACTAAACATTTTTAAGGAGAGGATTAGTTATGAGTATTAT
>NZ_JBQQCO010000048.1:0-5068 GCF_052246295.1 Piscibacillus sp. B03
GATTCATAGGGAAGACCTCTTTTCTGTGAATTTTAGTCTGCTAACTTAATTCTACAGAATGGGTCTTCCTTTTTCTATATCATTGAAAATCGGAATAGCCATTTACACAAAATATTTTACACTCTCTGCTTGTCTGTAAATTATTTTAGCATAAGATGAAACTAGTTTATAATGATATACAAACCTGTTTAGAAATCTAAATAAAGGATGATGAACTAATATGAAGAATCGTGATTACTTACTAAATGAAGCAAAGCAGTGGATTATAGAAGCAGGTGAATTAATAAAGTCTGAAATGAATAAACCCTATAAAATAGACACTAAGCGAGATCGTAAAGACTTAGTAACTGAAATAGATCAAAAAACAGAACAATTCTTTGTTGATAAAATTTCGAATAAATACCCTGATCATAAGATTTTGGGTGAAGAGGGTATGGGAGAAGAAGTGCATTCCCTTGATGGTACAGTATGGATTATTGATCCTATTGATGGAACGATGAACTTTGTGCATCAACAGAGGTTTTTTGCTATATCTGTAGGTATTTATCATGATGGTGTTGGGGAAATTGGACTTATATATGATGTCATGAATAATACCATGTATGAGGGAATTAGAGGTGAAGGGGCCTTTAAAAATGAGAAAAAGCTAGATCAAATTGACCCAAACAAGACTTTATCAGATGCTTTAGTAGGGTTAAACAATTTTTGGGCTATTCCGAATCGTAGGTTGAATGAAAAGAAAATACACGAACTGGTCAGGAAAGTAAAAGGAACAAGATCTTACGGCTCTGCTGCATTAGAATTTGCTTACATCGCTGAAGGCATAATTGATGCTTATATCACCATGAGATTACAACCGTGGGATATAGCAGCTGGAAAGATTATCGTAGATGAAGTTGGAGGAATTACAACAAGGGTTGATGGGAGTTCACTCGACTTATTGACTGGAAATACTGTTATTTGTTCGAATAAAGCGATTCATGAGTCGCTAATGACCTTTATTCAAGAAAAAGAATAAAAAAATCTGTTCCTGCTAAAGGAACAGATTAATTTTTGTTTTGGTAATCACGTTTTAACTTTAAGCCGTAACCCATAAGTCCAAATCCGGCGAATAACGTTAATACGATTAATAAATAATTTTGGTAACTGATCATTATCGCAGTTGCAACAAAGCATAAAATGACCAAAACAGCTAAAATAAACATTTTTTGATTATGGTTCATGATCTCACCTCATCCAATATAAGTTTACACGATGTGACAAAATTTGAAAACATGTAACTTCTATCTAGATAAACATTTATGAATCATGTATGATAGATGGGGATTAAGAGGAGGATTGCTATGAATGAGAACGGAAATTCATTAGAAGAACAGTTTTATCTGCCAGTGGAAAAATATTTTTTGATGGATATTGGTGGAACTGAAGGTTTTTGGTTATTATTTATAACTGTTGCAGTTTTAGCAATGATAACATATAAATTAGGGTTTGCTAAGAAATTACCATTAATGAAATCAATAATTGTCTATGCTCTGCTGGTGTTTGGCTGTTTTATGCTTGTCATATTCGCGATTGGCGGATTACCAATTGCAGAAGTGTTAATTATTACTTCTTTAGTCCTAGCTATTTACAGGTTCAGACTCCATCGTGAAAGAAAAGGTGAGGATTAAAAAACATTGCCAACTATTGTTGGCAATGTTTTATTATATATGAGGATCACCTTCTGGCTCTTCATATAGTTTAAAGTTTTCATTTTTTCTTCTCTCTAATGTCTTCTTGCCAATTCTGTCATGACACTCTTGACAGATATATGTTTGAACACGTCTTTTTCTAAGGTTTTTTGCTAAGAGTGAAAAAGGCTCAACTCTTTCAATTTGTTCACATAATACACATTTTACACGCATAAGTAATCACCTCTACTTGTCCAACATTATAACATGTTTTTCATTGAGTATGTTTTAAATTGAAAATATAGGGAAAATAAAAAATAAGAATAATCTTAGAGGAGTGGTGAACATATGAAAAAAGGAGTTTATACAACATTAGTTGCAGCAGGAAGTGCAGCTCTAGGTGCATATATTTTTAGTGACGAAAACCGTAAAAGTAAAATTAAAAGTCAATACCATAAAGTGAAAAATCAGTTATTAGGAGAAGAAACGAATACGATTGAAAAGGCTGGAAAACCGGAAGAGGTAAGTCACCACGAAGATTCAAAAATGGTTTCTGAAGGTGCGCAATTTGGTGTTCAATATTATAATGACTACAAAGAAAATAAAGAAGATACGTCACAATAAGAAAACTGCACCTTGATTTAAGGTGCAGTTTTTATTTTATTAATCTTGTTCGCTACTGCTTTGTTCTCTTTGTATATCGGTTATATCTTCATCTGCATCACTTCGAGTTTGCGAAGGGTTCTCTTTATTAGGATTATTATCCTTAGTTGGAGTTTCAGGTAAATAACGGCCAACTAAGTTTGAAATCTCATCTAATACTTTATCAGCAGGTTCGCCTTGTCTAATCATTTGATTCATTTGTCTAATGCGTTCCATAACATCACCATCAGCAACGACAAAAGCATAATGGCCGAATGGATCATCCTTAACAGCTTCTGTAACCGAATATTTAACTGAGCCTACACGAGATCGATCTAAGTCTTCATCTACATCGATACCAATTATAGTATATGAACCGAATACTAATACCCTGGCATCATTCACATTCGGTACTTGTGTGGCTAAATGGGCTAATCTTTGAGCGGCCTCTTGGTTTGTGTGTTTATTGGATTGTTCAATTTCAGAATCGCTTAATTGCTCAATTTTAGCATCTGTATTGAGCTGATTACTATTATTACTTTGTTGAGACATACAACCGGCCGAGAACAATATGATAATCATCGCAATGTTTAAGCCTTTATATTTCATATTACCATACTCCTTTTTTCTATAGTTTGCGTCGAAAAGGAGTAATTATGAAAGAAAGTTATAAAAAAGTTAATCACCATTTGTTGATGATTAACTTAAAGTTTAATTATACAATTTCAATTTTTTTAATACCTTTAATTGGAGCGTCCTTATTGCTTCCATCTGTAAAATAAAGGTGAACAGGTCCATCTTCTGTTAATGGTTTCCCGTTTAATGCAAATAATAAATAAGAGTTCTCTAACTGATTTAATTTAATTTCTGTTGAATCTTGTTCAGTATGTAAGACAGCTTTTGTTGCATCTTCGTTTGGCTGTGAGTTCGGTAAAAAGTAATTAATTGGCATCAAATAGCTGCTTTCTAGAACTTTTTTCTTATCAAACCGTTTAATGCTTTCGTTAATTGGTGGGTTTAACTGTTGTTGATATTGGTCACGGTTCCATGGCTTTTCACTGTCAGTAGAACTTTGATCGTCTTCAGTTGTTGTTTCTTTAAACGCTTCTTCTAATAATATTTTTCTGTCGTCAAAAATCCATACTGTTGGATCTAGTGTTATAGGGTGCTGGACATTCCCTTCGATTTGTACAATTAACATTATGTCACCTCATCTTAATAAAACTATCTGTCCAATAATGAGTATAACGAAGATTTCTTAACAATGCACGAAAGGAGTATTATGATGATAAAAATTTATCAAGATGATTTATCAAAGTGGCTAGAACATGTTCGAATTTATGCAAACAATGGTAGAGTAGCTGATTATATTCCAGCTTTAGCTAACCAACAGCCTGAAACAAATGCTGTTGCTTATTATCCATTAGAAGGTGAAATGATATGTTCTGGTCAATCTGAGTATTGTTTTACAATACAAAGTATTTCTAAAGTTGTTACTTTAGCACTTGCGCTTATGCAACATGGAGAAAATGCAGTGTTTTCACGTGTGGATAAGGAGCCTACAAGCGATCCTTTTTATTCAGTTGCAAAATTAGAAGTAGAGAAACCAGCCAAACCTTTCAATCCAATGATTAATGCAGGTGCTTTAGCAGTTACAAATATGATCCGCGGACGAAACTCTGAGGAAATGGTTGATGAACTCTTAAAGCTTGTAAGACTGATGACAAATGATCATTCGGTGACATATGACTCTGAAGTTGCCCAATCTGAATACGAAACGGCCTTTTTAAATCGTGCCTTATGTTATTTTATGAAGCAACATGGAGTAATCACTGGAAGTGTGGAAGAGTTATTAGATGTTTATACAAAACAATGTGCTATTAGTATGAATGTTCAACAGTTAGCAAGAATGGGTGCAGTATTTGCAAATGATGGCAGAGACCCTGAAACAAACGAAGAAATAATTCCTGCACAAGTAGCCCGTGTATGTAAAACATTTATGGTCACTTGTGGAATGTATAATGAATCAGGGACATTTGCAATAAATGTAGGAATTCCTGCTAAGAGTGGTGTATCCGGAGCTGTCATGGGAGTGATTAAAAAGAGTGGTGGCATTGCGGTATTTGGTCCTGCTTTAAATAAGAAAGGTAACAGTGTGGTAGGGTTACGTTTTTTAGAAAAGTTGGCTGAAGAGAAAAGATGGTCAATCTTTTAACATAAAACAAGTTTCCTTGCATTTTAGAGGTATAACCTATAATATAATTATGTAGGAGCTCAAATGTAAGGGGGAATTACCGTGTCGTCCAATGTAGCGCTTGAAGAAAATCAACAAGCCTTAGCCCTCTTAAAGGCGGATGCGGATCAAATTTTGCAACTAATCAAAGTGCAAATGGATAATTTAACAATGCCTCAATGTCCTCTTTATGAAGAGGTTTTAGATACACAGATGTATGGTTTATCTAGAGAAGTTGATTTTGCGGTTAGGTTAAAGCTAATTAATGAATCAACGGGTAAAAACATACTAGAAAATCTTGAAAAAGAATTAAGTGCTTTACACGATGCTTATCAAAAACATAAAGAATCATTTTAAAGCTCAAAATATAGCATTTGCTATGTTTTGAGCTTTTTATTAAAAGATAAGAAAGTATAAAAATTGTGCCATAGAACGCTGTTCTGTGGTATTTTTTTAGTATGGATAATATTCTAAGACGCATATTTTTTGATAAACATAATCATTGGGATCGATTCGTTAACAA
>NZ_JBQQCO010000049.1:0-5031 GCF_052246295.1 Piscibacillus sp. B03
CCCTTGATATAGAGCTTTTTATACAAATGTTATAAAACACCCAAATGTCATTTAACAGTTGTTGGTTATATAATTGAGTTTTAAACTTAACAATTAGGTTATATCCTGGACAATTAAGTTATATACTAAGTGTCTTTAAAGTTGTGATCTGTACAATTAAATCATAAACTATCGTAACTGATATTACAATAAATGACGATATAATACTGTGATTCTGTCAATCAATCTCGTATGTCTAATGTCGCTTCATGTACCCCCTTTACATAGTGTACAACTTTATTTTATTTGCACATGCACATGATATCCGATTATAGGGTATATTGGTTTAATTCTTCGTTCAAATACACTACCATGTAAATCATTAATACGTCGTAAGTAGCGATGTTAACTTGTTATAGCAATCTTCTAAATCAGAAGCGGCTACATGCTCATCATCCGAGGTTATTTCATAGAACTTAGCCTCATTAATAGATATATGATAAGCTTCTACCGTCATGGACGTTGATTCAGTCACTGAAGATAGTTTTTGATATAACGGATCTTCTTCTTTTTGAATAAAGTCATATAAAGACAATTGTTCCATTCTCCATCACCTTTTCTTATATTAATGAGTCAATATCATTCAGTTGTTTAAACTCTTTAAGAATATATTTAAGCTGCGCTTCATTTTGGATACTACGTTCATCTGTAGAGAATAAATGCTGTCCTTTTTTAAAGACTGATAGTTCAAAATACATGATAGACTCCCTTTCTAACTGTGTTGTTGTAATCGTGATAGCACCTACTCAATGTCGCTAAGTGATTAAATATTAATATAGTCTTTTTAAGACGACGAGATGTTGATTGTGAACGGCTAACCATTTTCGACGAATGAGGTCTTTTAATGTTATCCTAATATCCTCTTCTGTCCTTCCTGTTCTTCTCATTAACATCACTAACGATGGGGAAATTCCTTTTCGATTGCTATTCTGGATAATCGTTATGAGTTTACGTTCCAAGTGAGATAAATCTCGAATTGTTTCCATCCATAACCCTTCTTTTCTAGATGTTTGTTATCGTTTATTCGTTTAAGCTTTCAATGTAACTTTTGTTACCGTTCTTTCAGCATTTGTTTTAATATAATAAGTTTGACCTTCGTAATCGTATGCTGATAACAACATATTATCGTTACGTAAAGCCGCTTCATTCACCATTTTATCCTCATAAGAAACATTCCCCCAGTCTCCTTCTGCATGACGGTCTAGTGATGTGAGAATGTGATCATGGTCCACAACATCTCTTACGTCTGATAAAATAGTTATTTCGCCTAAATTAACAACAAGTGTTTTCATTGTAATCCTCCTCTGTCTTCTTTTCGTGAATTAAAATCTGACATACACGATAGACTCGAATTGCGTAATTTTTTTCAGAAATATCACATATTTTTTGTTGACTAACACGGTCAACCGTTGCATCATATAATTAACAAATCAAAAGGAGATGTTAATTATGTTAGAAAATGTTCAAGCGTTATTTAATAAGAAATTAAGCACTTATGAAATCGCTAAACAAACAGGAGTAGCAGAACAAACGGTACGAGATTTAAGAAACGGAAAATCAGATTTAGCAAATGCAAAATTCAAAACGATTAAAGCATTAAACGATTATTATGCTGAGCACTTCACTTTACCTACTTTCAATACGGTTACTATTAATACAGAAGATATTGAAAAAATTGAAGTGATCAAAGAGATAAACGCTAATAATGATAGCGTTGTAGGTCGTGATGAAGGTGATCAAAAAATTGTTGTTTCAAAAATTAATGGTATCGTTTATAGCGTTGCTTATGAATATGATGGTGTTGCAGATGGTGAAAAATACTTTACAGACAAAGATGAAGCTTACAGATATGCTGATTATCTACTTTAATCCCTCAATATCGAGGGGTTTTTTATTGCACATTTTCCGTCTGATGCATTTTGGTGTCGTAATGTTCAATACTCTTGCCTTACTTTCACTTTTCGTATCTTGGCTTTCGGATTGTTCGCCTTAAACTTCTTAATTGCAGTTTCTTCATCAACTGCACCGACTCCATGACGATAAATCGCTCTTAAAGGTGGTATTTCATATTCAATTTCATATATCACCATAATTACTTTTCTCCTTCACATAATGGGTCTTATATTCATTCTTCATTAATTTGGAAGTATGGATTCCCATATCGTGACAATGGTGAATGTATCAAATAAGACATAGCGTATTACATCCCAAAAAGCAGCCCCAATAAGTAAAAATACAAATTTAGCAAGTATATTAAATCTTGGTCCTACGTTAATATGCATCATCAGATGAACAGGTAATAAGTCTATTAATGCAAAGGCTGCTAGAAGCAAATAGCCACTCACTATAATGATAATGATCCATTCAAGCATAACGTTGTCGCTCCTTTAAACTGATTGATGCTGTCTAAACTTTATTTCACGGTATGTTATCATGGCAAACTTAGGTAATGACATGAATAATCCATAAAAGAAAGCGAAAAACAAAAAGACAAAAAATGAGACCGGGATAAACCAAACAGCTAATGCCGATATAATATTTGTGAAACGATCCCAAAAAAACAAACCACCATATAATAGCGTTAAGCCTGTCCAACCCCCGACTATCATGGTTAAGGGTGTTAGCAAATTAAACGTTTGAAAAAATTCCGTTCCAAATACAATCGCTCCAAACATTAACGCAATGATGTTGGTTTTAAAGCTCGGCTGTATCATTTAATCACCTCTCTTGTGTTACTTACCAATATTATCTATTAATTTGATACTATTGTACACATCATTTATGCACTTTTCAACTATTTTATAACAAAATACTAAAAATAACCTGTTTAATCTGCTGTTATTCGCCATCGAGAGCATAAAAAAAGAAGCGGAAAAAACCGCTTCTTGTAAACTTAAATAGCTTTCGAACTTACTGCTTTTTTGTAATCCTCATAATCATGTATGGGTGTAACTGCTTGCCTAAAATATCCAATATCATGAACCCAAACATCACCATTTTCCCTTACAAAAAAATTTTCTCCTATATAAGAATGATAATGTTTACTTTCTTTAAATTCCTGTCTTGATTTTTTTGCCCATTCTGTGTGTATTTTAAGTAGATTTTTCATTTAATGATCTCCTCTCTTAAATAAGCTAGGTAGTTTATTAGAATTCCCTGGTTTACTTTTGCTCTTTACTTTTATAATATCGATTGATGAAAACTCGTCTTTCGGAATCAACTTGATTCTTGTTTGATCGTATCTTTCGACTAATTCAATAACCCCATCATTGTGAACCTCAAGAATTTTATATTCTGTATCCTGAAATTGTATTATATACTCTGTAGAACTCTTCCAAAGGAACTTTTTAATAAGTGGTACTATTAGTTTTAATATTAACCCAACTACAAGAATCGATAGTACAAATGTCATACACCATACTGCTACAAAATCTTCGTTTAAAGTATTACCTTCTATAAAGAAGTTATCTTCTGAATAGGTAGCCACAATACTTGAAATAATAAGTGAACTTAAGATAATAATATCTACTTCTCTCGAAAGTATTTGAGCAGGTGTACGAAGTGCATTCTCTAAATCACTACTTACTATGTTGCTGACCATAGTAATTAATTTTTTAGTTATAAAAATTGTTAAAGCTATTAAACCAATAGCAATAATGGATTCACTTAAGTTTTCACCTTCGATTAACATTTTAATAAGATCTACAACTGATTCAAACATGATAAAACACTCTCCCATATGTTGGTTGTTTTTTAAAATGAAACCTCTCATACTAAATCAGTCTTCCATTTTGAAAGACTGATCCGTACACTTTAATACGTTTGTTGAAACTTTTTGAATTCATTTTTATAGAACTCAAAGTTTTTAGCTGGAATAGGTGAATACTCGCTAAGCAATGTCCCGGAAATAGGGTGACGACATTCATGAAACGGAATGCGCTCCCAATTTAATAACCAGTCCCCTAACGATTGACCGCCATCATCATGAACATTAACAGTCACACTCTCAAATTCCACTCCATTTCCAAAAGCATCACGTTTATAAACCGCATATTCTTGGAAGCGGTCTGGATCACTTGAAAACGATCTATTGACTAGAAACAGGGAACCTATTTCAAAATACTGATTAGGAATTTGTGTGTGCTCGTTAAGTTTTTTGGCCAACTCATAAATATCCTTCTTATTGACGTTATTTAATACTGAACTCATCAAATCAACCCTTTCAAAAATAGTTTGTTTGTTACTAAGAGGTTAGCTGTTTGTCATAGCTAACAAGAGATGCAGGTTCACACACAGGACAAGGATCTCCGTCAAATGCTGTCCAATAAATATAGCCTGCAAATGGTACTTCATCATTCTCAATGTCTAGAGCTTCAACTATAGCTTGTTTACGCATACCTCTTCGAAAACACTCAACTAATAAACGAAGTTTAGAGTCATAGTAATCGCCCGTATCTTCATTAAAAAAGACACCTTCACCGTCTTCTAATCGACGTTGAGTGTCCTCTGTGAAAACACATGTGCAATTGTTCATACTCATATTAAACCCTCCAATATTCTTTCCAATTGTTTGGTACATCTTCTACGCAATCTAAATAGTCACCAACTGTTTTTTGTTGAGCATCTTTGACCAGTCCGTCTTGGATGATGTAAACAAATACTTTAGTGTTTCGATCAAGACGATAACCTTCAATGATGGCTAACATGAAACTTTCAGCCACATCACGATTAACGTCTTCTACACCATCGACATAACGTAGGCCTTTGTTAGATGTTTCGTACAACTCAGCGGTGAAATATAGATCGTCTTTCTCAAATAGATGAATGTTCATATAAGTTCTCCTTTCAAGTTAATGTTTACTATTTCCGTTCTTTTTGAAAACAAAAAAGACAACCTTTAAGGTGTTTGTTAGTACAAAAAGCAGTACTGACAAGCAACCCAAAGGTTGTCAATTAATGATTAATATACATACTTCTGCCAAGAGGCAGTTG
>NZ_JBQQCO010000050.1:0-5029 GCF_052246295.1 Piscibacillus sp. B03
TTTGGTCATAAAAAAAGAGGTGGTTAACACCTCTCGTACTCCCAACAAGTTAATTATGCTGTAAAACGTTCCGTCAATTTCTCTTTAACTAGGCTTTCTAACCCATCTAAACCAGGGTTAGCTTCGTATTCTTCGGCTGTAACTGGAACATATCCATTTACGTTTAATTGCTTGTCTGGATCTTCTCCCCTAAAATGAACATGCACTCGATCCTCGTCCTTCACTCTTACAAAGTTCACGTTATTTACTTTAATGTTGAGTTGATTAATCATCTTTCATCTCTCCTTTTAAAATTTTGTGAGTTAATGATAGGGCTTTAGCACTTACTTTAATGTCGTCCAAATCATTAATATCAATCTTTTGTAGATTGACCTTAACTTCTTGGGCCATAAGCTCATCTATTTCTTGTTTAAACGTTTCTAACTTGTCTTCTTTAATGCGTACTCGTCCATTTTCTAAATCTTTTTCTTTGTACTTTTGTACAATTTTATCTCGCAATTTTTGAGCTGACTGATATTCATCAGCTACTTTTCGTAGGTTTAATTGCAATTTAAAAGCTACCGCGACGGGTAGCTCTTTGTTGGCTAATTCAGATAAACCTTCCTGAAGTTCATAGATATCTTTAACGGTTAATTGCATTATGACGCCTCCTCTAATTGTCTCACGCGTTCTTTTAATAGTTGATTTTCAATTTCTAAATCATTGATGCGTTCATCATGATTGTATATATGAGTTATGATCTCTTGCTGCCCTTTCCATAGAATTGCAGATATATTCCCGTGATTAATGGCTTCTCCTTCATCGTCTAGGACTTCAACCGGTGTCTTCTTATCTTCTCCAATAACAAATCCATAGCGAGTATAGTTCATACCTCGTTCAACTTCATCTATACGTTTAAATGAATATAAATCTGCATCGACAATAATCTCTAATGCATTGATAGTTAACAATTCAATATCTTGCTTAAGTTCTTCAAGAGAGCTTTCGTTAAACGAACTTGCATTAACAGGTTGGTAAACCGTCGTGTTGGAGCCTTGCCAAAAATCTCCATCCGTCACACGTAGCCGACTCGAAACACCCAGGTAACCAGCACTATTACCACTTTGAGTAAAGTCAATATAACCTGCTACGACGTGGCCTATGCCTTGACCAACATACACATTACCAGTCTTACTAATAGTAAAATATCTATCGCGACTCCCACCATATTCTCCTCTATATTCAAAATTTAGATTACCATTGGCCAGGTTCATATCCCAAACAGCATTATAGGTGTCATATCTTCTTAGTAAAAAATGCTCTTCCCAGCCACTCTGTTTAGTCACTGACGTGGTCCTAGCATCTAATCCGATGGTTCCACCCCAATTACGGATGTTGAAATAATAGTCTGGTTGTTGATCCACAAATCCTAAGAATGCTTCACCTAACCCTTCATGAAAAGTACCTAAAATAAATTCTTCTGACGTGTTAGGTTCAAAGTAAATAGTGGAAGGATTAGCACCTTGAAATTCGTATTCATCGGTTACAATAGCTAGACGATCGTCACCCTCTCCATCTCTTACAATTAACCCTTTATCATTAAGGTGGATACTTGTATGTCCACTACCCGCATTTTGGACGATTTCGCCACCTTCTATATAAGCTCCATATATATTTCCAGCGTAAATATCTCCTAAATCATCCGTAATGTCAGATAACACCGTCACAGCACCCACAAGATTAATTTTACTGGATTGAATTGTAGTGGATTCGCTAGATAGATTGATCGCTGAAATAACGCCATCTTTTTCAACTCTTAGATCAATCTCACCTTCAAGCCCATCAATATTTAACTCTGCCGTCGTCACACGTTCTTCTATGCCGTCCACAACCGTTGAATCGGCTTTCAAACTGATTGTGCTATTCAGACCATCAATATCCGATTCAGCGCTTGTTATACGTGTTTCTAGACCATCTACCACTGTTGAATCTGCTTTAAGAACGATTTCACTTTCCAGAGCATTAATATCGACTTCAGCAGTGCTGACTCGACTTTCTATTTCATCTACCACTGTTGAATCTGCTTTTAAGGCAATTTCATTGCTATGCTGCGTAATGGTGGATTCCGCATCGGTTACTCGTCCTTCTAAAACATCAAACACACTTGATTCAACTTTCGATTCAATTTCAGTTGATAATTGAGTAATGGAGCTTGAATGATTAGATACGGTTACATCTAAATCATCAATCTGATCTTGTACATCTTCAGGTGCTGGTGTCCAATCGGTTGCTTTATTGCCTTTTTCGACTTGAGGAGCAGAAAAGTAAGTAATGTTTCCTGATTCTTTACAATCGTAAAAATACACCCAAAGATCATTCACAATGTCTTGACCCGTTTCATTTTTAAAAGTGAATGTTAACCTTTTCCATTCACCTAATCCTGCAAAAGAACCACTACTTTTCAATGTAATTCTGTCTGTACCGTCATATAAGATAAGTCTAGAACCACTATCGTTAGTCATGTCGTTGTTTTCGTCTAACTTCACGTATATAGAAGCTGTCCATACTTCTCCTTCTTTTATTCCATTAGGAAATCTGTGTATCCTTATAGGTGGAGTACCACTTTGTATTTTCGTTACTTTATACACATCTTCTCCTGTTTCATGTGTTTGCGTATCGTCAACGATTATATCGTGATAGTCAGAGTTTCCTCTTTGAGTATAATCTTTTCGACTAACATAGTTTCTTCCGCCAACTTCAATATCAGCAATAACGCCATCAACATAAGTCGCATCAACCTTACTACTGATTTGATCAGCCATTATATTCAGTTGGGTACTATGATCCTCTATCGTGCCTTCAAGATTGTCTACTCTTGTTGAATCAGCTTTTAATCCAATTGCTGTTTCGTGCTGACCTAGTGTGGTGCTATGACTATCTAATTCTTGAACCACACCGTTCATGTCAGTTTCATACTCGGTCACGCTCACATAATTTAGAAGACGATCATCCACTTCTTCTATTGTGTAGACATCAGCTTTATTCGCTTTATCAACCAATTGACCATCTACATATTCAATTCCCGCTTTGTCAGCTAGGTCATTCGCTATCTGTTGCATTTCATTGTTATAAACCTCTTTTGCAACAGCATAGTTTTGAGCATCAATCAACGCTTGTTCAGAAACCGTATCAGCATAACTTTCAGCGTTTGACTGAGCTTCACTGGCTACCGTATCAGCATGGGATTTCGCGTTATTTTCTGCTTGATTGGATTTATCTTGAGCACCTTCGGGCGTCTCTGCACCTACCTCCGCTGCCTCTGTTGGAGATATCTTTTCCCAATCGAATCCATTATGGACTTTTGGGACATTCGGCGTCTGAGAGGTATCAATCCAAATGACTTCTGGATCTAAAGGTTCCACATCTTGACTGATTTTTTTCTTTTCGGCGTATGATTCGGTATATTCATTGGCATTCACCATGGCTTGATAACTTTCTTCATCTGCATATTCTTTTGAGGCTTCTAAGTTTTCCTGGGCTTGTTGGATACGTTCTTGTTCTTCTTGTGAGACACGACTTTCTGCATAATCAATTGCTTGTTGCATCCGTTCAGTTGATAATTTCACTGGCAATTCTTGTTGTTCGATACCCATTAATTCATTAAATCGATCATTAAGTTTTTTCATTAAGGTCGGTTGTGCTTCTCCAAATGTTGCCTCTAACGTAAACCCATTTGCCTCATGTATTTCTCTAATCTCGGTGATGGGTGCGTTCATGGTGATATTCCACTTTTTATTAAATACTTCGACGACATCACCTAACCGAAAATCCACTTCATATTCAAACGGAGTTGACATCGCAAATTCGTTGTGTCGATTGTTGTGAACGGGGGTTAAGATTTGAGCTTCCAAGAAAAACGTCGTTTCATGCTCTCTCAATTTGCTACGTCCACGTTCTTTCAATTGATCTTCAATTTCATCCTCTGGAACATCTTCATTCCCCTCATCGTTTTCATCCATACCAACATCTCTAGCATCAATAAAAATTTCAGCACGTTCAATCCCTTTTAAATGATCTCCCACTTGAACAATGGTTCGATCCTTTCCCTCGCCTTGCCCTCCAACATAGCCAACATTTTTATAATGTTGATGGCTATCAACAAACTGTTGCGTCTTAATAGTGGCAAAATCAGGACTGAAAAATACAGGCGGAAAATCTGGATTGTCACGGGTGACATCACGTGGCTCTACTACATCAAAAATCCATTTGCCACGTTCCATATCCGCATACATCACAAAACCTAAATTACCTTGTTTGGCAATATCCGATATTTCATCAGCGACATTTTTTAAACGGGATTCCCATTCAACGTGTTCACCGCGTTTTTGGTCAGCCGCTACTTCAACAAAATCAATTTTCCGATTCGGATTGGCCGGGTCTACTAAATGATTTCGGACATAATGTTTCATAACGGTTTCAGCTGGTCCACTTATTCGATCATAGTCCGTGTTGGATGGAGGGATCGTTATGCGTTGATCTAACACGCCTTCTAATGTAACACCTGTAATCTTCCAATTTTCAGTGACTTTACCATTCTGATCAAGCGCAATCTCACGATGTCGAATAAGCATCGCCTTATCAGGTCGTTTATCTAACACTATTAAATGGCCTTTTTGAAAATAATCGGCTCCTTCGACATATTGATTAATATGAAATTCAAAAGAGCCTATTTCATAAAACTTGGGATTGAATATGAGTGATAGATAATTATCTGTCTCATACAATAAATTCAATTGTTGATCATAGACTCTAACTGGTTGGGTCATGTCTATCGCCACCTACCAATAGCTTGAACTCTTGCTGTATAAGCTGACTCTGAATAAACTGTACTCATACATCTAATATAAACACCCTCACCTTCAGTTCCCCCTGTTGTCGTAATCCATCGATTAAAGGCGGACATATCACCCGTCACTACAACAGTCCCAGGTCCATTAAAAGGCTTAGGATATTCCCAATACGTAGATTCAGCACTTTGATATAAAGGCTT
>NZ_JBQQCO010000051.1:0-4818 GCF_052246295.1 Piscibacillus sp. B03
ATCCTTCGAGCTACTAAATTACGATCTGTTTTATCTAGAGACCACACTTCAATCTGATAAAGATAATCTTCGGTTAACCATTGATTATCGGCGTAGTCTGAAGGTAACGGAGGATCTAATGGATCAATCACAATAAACGGTCCCTCTTTTAAATCGTCTGTATCTGGGTATTCGTAAAACTTAATGCGCTGACCAACTTTTTCTTGAATAAGTGAATCAGCCATAAACGCTTCATAAAATTGATACTCCATCAAATCCCCCTTTCAATGGCTTCTTTGACAACCTGACGATACTTTCTTTCAGCATTGCGTAAAGCTCTTGCAATAGCTCCTTTTCCTCGTGGGTTCGGATTTTGAACGGTTCCAAACTCGTTTAAATGAATAATGCGATAACGATCCTTTGGTCCTTTCCAATGTACTTTGACAGTTCGCACACCAGCTTCCCACATCGGTTCAGATATGGTGATTTCATCAATAGATGCCCCGGTATCTTTAAAGGATTCAAACTGACTTTTCAATTCCTTAACAAATACTTCAGCCCCTTTTTTCAATGCGTCATCACTTATGCGTTGCATTGCTTGTTTACCCAGGCGCTGTTCCAGTTCTTTTATTAACTGATTTAAACCGGTAATCTTGACACTCATGATGATAGACTCGCAATCACATTAATAAATGATTTTTCTTGAAGGTCTGGCTGCGCATCTTTAATGTTATAATGTTTACCTTTGTATTCTGGAGCGTCAATTTCGACATAATGTTTATTTGTTGGAATATATTCAGCTTGTGGATCTCGAATGGTGATGGTGATATCGGATAACGTTCCATTCGCTTTCGCTTGTTCTAAATCTCTTAACCACACCTTGTCAATTTTAGCCCAAGTGCTAAAAAGGACTTTCTTTTTTTCTTGACCAGGTTCAGGTCCTTCTTTAGGCACATATTTATAAAAGATAACAGGTGTTCTAAGTTCGCCACTATGAACACGCGGAGGTTTATATTCAAATCGCCTCATCTTATCCACCTCCATCAGTGGTTGTTTCATCTTCCATTCGATTTAATTCAATATCGATCCCTAAGCTAGTAATCTCACTCAAAAAATTATCTTCAAAATATTCTAGTGCATCGTTATAGATATAACGTGTTCGTTCGAACACCAATTCTTTAGCACGATTATCGATATCTGTTTCACCGGTTATATCGAATGGCCCACAATTACTTTGAATTGCAGAAACAGAAAAGGACAACAATCTCTTTAAATTGTCGTCCTCTCCACTGTGTGTAATGTGCATTCGTTCTTTAAATTCCTTTAGAATATCTTGAGTGATTTCTTCCAATCACATCACCTCATTACGCGCTTGTTGTAGTAGTGGTCGTTGTTGTGCCACCCAAATCTAAATCATATACCGCAGCTGCATTATTATCTTTCGGTTTACCAGTTGCGTATTGTTTAGCGATATAAACTGTTGCATCTTCAAGCGCTAATGTTTGTTCAAACTTTTTAATTGGATCACGACCGCCCATAGCAGCTAAATATTCTCCTTGCAAGAAGAATAATACTTTTCCTTCAGGCACAAAAATAGATTCATAATCTTTGAAGTTAAGAGGATAGTTGGTAACATAAACACCACTTGCGTTTTGAATAGTCGCATTAGCTTTAATACGAAAACTGTTTTTAGGGTTCATCACCATGACCAGTTTGTTTTCTACTTTGCGAACTTGCTCTTCTCCATTCGCATCTGTATAGATGGCTAAGTTTTCAGCCACACCTGCTAATTCATCAATCATGGTTTCGCCACGTTTAAATGTTAATGTACCAGATGATGGTTTATCAGAAACGGCCCCGGTTTCACTATCAACATTTTTAAGTAAACCAATTGGTTGATTTTGACCAGTACCCGCAACAAATCCTTGTTCCAAACCAACAGCCATTGCTTCAGTCATCATCGTACGAACATATCGTTCAATCCATTCAGGTCCTAACTTAAGCATATCGTTAGAAAGTGGGATAAACGCTGTTAGTTTCAATTGACTAATAGAGACTTTTCGAAACGCTGCATTTAACTGACCTTTTATGCCATCAAATAAAGGCCCCCATACGGCTGCACCTTCTGGATTACTAAAAATATACTCCGTCACAGCTCCAAGGTTTTGCAAGCCAAGCGCATCTAATAACGGATGTTCTTTGCGTAAATCTTCAAACACGCGTTCTTGAGTAGTTACTGGAAGCATTTCTTTATCTGTAAATCCACCTTCTTCGACTACTGCATTAAAAAATTTGTATTCATCCGAAGTAAGGACATTCTGACCACGTGACTGAAGAACAGCATTATCTGCCATTTGAGTATTAACTTGATTTAGAATATCTGATTGAACATCTTGGGCTAAAGATTCAAGCATTTCATTGAGTGCTTGTGATTGTTCCTCTTCTGTTCCTTCTTTAGTTGCTTTCGCAAACGCTAATTTCTTCTCTTCAAAATTATTGAATTTAATTGTCATGATTTCATTCCTCCAATATTTTATAAATTTAAAAAGAGCTCTGAAAGATTCCGTTTTGGTTCCGGATCTAATTCAGGCTCTTCAGATTCTTGGTTATTCGATTGTGGCTTGGCTTGGGCTGCATACTTTGCAACAAGCCTTTCTTTGAAGTTCTCAAATTCATCATCTTCACCCTCATCATCATCTAAATCTTCAAGTGATGGGATTTCAATCTCATCTCCAACTACATCAGCCAATCCAAAGGCGACAGCTTCATCAGCTGTTAAAAACGTTTCGTCATCTAACAATTGATTCAATTCTTCATCTGTTCCAACAAAACGTTTCTTGTATGATGCCGCTAAAGCTGAATCAATTTTGCGTAGATCAGCCCCTGTTTTTTCAAATACATCCGCATTACCATATTCAATCGTGCTTGCTCGGTGAATCATCATCATGGTGTTTTCAGGCATAATGATTTTATCACCTGCCATAGCAATTACTGACGCAGCACTCGCAGCTAACCCATCCACATGAACTACAATTTCAGCCTTATGACTTTTTAATAGATTACCAATCGCCACACCATCAAACGCTGACCCACCTGGTGAATTAATATGAACGTGAATTGTTTCAGCATCAACACCATGCAAACGACGTTTAATGCCCTGGGCACTGTTTTCGCTAAACAGAAATCCACCAATCGGGCCATAAATATAAAGCTGTGCTTCTTTGTTATCGTCCTTCGTTTCCAATCGAATGCTTGACTTCTTATTCATCATATTTTTGAGTTCTTCTTTCCAGTTCATTCTTGATCACCCCCTTCAAGTAAATCTGCTAATTCAGTATAGTTTTTCGTGATGATATGTTTATCCAATAATTCATCATCTGACCTCTCATAACCCGCCTCCTCTCTTATCTCATTTCCAGTAAACGCAGAAGATGAGATGAGTTTATCAATTGCTGAAGCTAGGTCAAACAAGTCGCGGTAAGAAACACGTCTAATATCCAATCGTTCTCCATTCATAAAGGCTGTTTTAGTGATGAATTTACCACTTAACTCATCTTTAACTTTTTTAAGGATTGGATCAATACAAAATGTCATGTAATTACGTGTGCTTTTTTCTACATCAGCCATTTCTCCACGGACTAAAGCCGGTGGTATTCCTAAGGCTCTGGCCACATGGTCTAAAAAGCCATTTGTGATTTTATTAATTTCCTCAACACTGGTTGAAGATCGATCCGTTTTTTCGTTGTAAGTAAATCCTTTTTGTTGCGGGATGATGGCAAACGTCTTTTTCTTAACCGCTTCATACATTCGATTAATGAAATTTTGCAATCTAGTTGAGGTGTCTTTATCTTTAGCATAAGACCCCTCTGTATCAACGGTTGCTCTTATTTGATTATTGTGTAATTGAAATTCAAGCATTCGTCCAAACAGCTCGCCATAATCAGCATATAAACTATTAATTAAACGTGATAGATCTACATTGCTATAAGTTATATAAATCACATCACTCGATAAAAAAGTTCGTCGGAATGTATAGTTTTTCACGGTTACATCTCTAAAAACATCATCCTTCATCGCATACTCTGTTCTCGAAAAATCATCCGCAATCAACAGATCATCGGTATCGGTTTTCACAATCAAAACTTCATTATCATGAATGAGCTTGTAAACAAATGTTTCCCAAAACTCACTTGCTGACTGGTTGCGGTTGGGTCGAACGTTAAACTTGTAATAAAACTCATCATATTGAACGTCACCTTGCTTTTTAATTCGAAATTCTGACTGGCTAATCGTTCGTGCGATTAAATTAACGCAAGTCGCAATTGCTAAGCGTTTATAATAAACGCGATCCGATGTATCATCTAACAAATCAATATCATACATAAAATCAAGCTCATCATAATTTCGTGTAAAAATGTCTAATAAACCCAAATAGTTTTCACCCCCTTAAAAAGCAATATCATCTAAGAAGAAATCTTCTTCCTCTTCTAAAACATTATCCGCTTCAAACAAAGCGTGAATAAATGCCTGGAACCCATCCGTTTTACGTCTAACTTCATCTTTCTTCAGGTATTCTTTGTTACCATCTTTCTTAATTTTGACGTACACATTATTGGTGTACCAACGCATGAGTGGGTTATCTCCAAAGATGACATTATGATTAGCAAAGATTGTCTCAACTCTTGGGGCTAATTTGCTGTGAATTGCTTTAGGATTTCGAATATAAATCAGTTCAAACCCTTCCGCTTCTAATGCGGTTTTGACCAAATCCAGCCTAAATGTATCGGCCACGATTCTGTTAACCCCGTAATGTTCACGCATTTCCACAAACCAATCAAC
>NZ_JBQQCO010000052.1:0-4747 GCF_052246295.1 Piscibacillus sp. B03
TCATTTAACGTCTTTTCAAATCGAAGTTAAGTCCTCGATCGATTAGTATCCGTCAGCTCCACGTGTCACCACGCGTCCACCTCGGACCTATCAACCTCATCGTCTCTGAGGGATCTTACTTGCTCGAAGCAATGGGAAATCTCATCTTGAGGGGGGCTTCATGCTTAGATGCTTTCAGCACTTATCCCTGCCACACGTAGCTACCCAGCGGTGCTCCTGGCGGAACAACTGGTACACCAGCGGTGTGTCCATCCCGGTCCTCTCGTACTAAGGACAGCGCCTCTCAGATTTCCAACGCCCACGACGGATAGGGACCGAACTGTCTCACGACGTTCTGAACCCAGCTCGCGTACCGCTTTAATGGGCGAACAGCCCAACCCTTGGGACCGACTACAGCCCCAGGATGCGATGAGCCGACATCGAGGTGCCAAACCTCCCCGTCGATGTGGACTCTTGGGGGAGATAAGCCTGTTATCCCCGGGGTAGCTTTTATCCGTTGAGCGACGGCCCTTCCATTCGGAACCGCCGGATCACTAAGCCCGACTTTCGTCCCTGCTCGACTTGTAGGTCTCGCAGTCAAGCTCCCTTCTGCCTTTACACTCTGCGAATGATTTCCAACCATTCTGAGGGAACCTTTGGGCGCCTCCGTTACCTTTTGGGAGGCGACCGCCCCAGTCAAACTGCCCACCTGACACTGTCTCCGGACCGGATCACGGTCCTGGGTTAGAATGTCCGTACAGCCAGGGTGGTATCCCACGGATGCCTCCACCGAAGCTAGCGCTCCGGCTTCTAAGGCTCCCACCTATCCTGTACAAGCTGTACCAACATTCAATATCAGGCTACAGTAAAGCTCCACGGGGTCTTTCCGTCCTGTCGCGGGTAATGCGCATCTTCACGCATAGTATAATTTCACCGGGTCTCTCGTTGAGACAGTGCCCAAGTCGTTGCACCTTTCGTGCGGGTCGGAACTTACCCGACAAGGAATTTCGCTACCTTAGGACCGTTATAGTTACGGCCGCCGTTTACTGGGGCTTCGGTTCAACGCTTCGTCCAAAGGACTAACGCATCCCCTTAACCTTCCAGCACCGGGCAGGTGTCAGCCCCTATACTTCGCCTTACGGCTTCGCAGAGACCTGTGTTTTTGATAAACAGTCGCTTGGGCCTTTTCACTGCGGCTTGCTAGGTCGTAACCTAGACAAGCACCCCTTCTCCCGAAGTTACGGGGTCATTTTGCCGAGTTCCTTAACGAGAGTTCTCCCGATCACCTTAGGATACTCTCCTCGCCTACCTGTGTCGGTTTGCGGTACGGGCACCTCTCTCCTCGCTAGAGGCTTTTCTTGGCAGTGTGAAATCAGGGACTTCGGTACTTATGTTCCCTCCCCATCACAGCTCAAGCTTACGGTGGACGGATTTGCCTATCCACCACTCTCACTGCTTGGGCGCGTTCATCCAATGACGCGCTTCCCCTATCCTCCTGCGTTCCCCCATTGCTCAAATGGAGAGGAGGTGGTACAGGAATGTCAACCTGTTATCCATCGCCTACGCCTTTCGGCCTCGGCTTAGGTCCCGACTAACCCTGAGCGGACGAGCCTTCCTCAGGAAACCTTAGGCATACGGTGAAGAAGATTCTCACTTCTTTTTCGCTACTCATACCGGCATTCTCACTTCTAAACGCTCCACTAGTCCTCACGGTCTAGCTTCAACGCCCTTAGAACGCTCTCCTACCACTGTCCTACGGACAATCCGCAGCTTCGGTGATGTGTTTAGCCCCGGTATATTTTCGGCGCAGCGTCACTCGACCAGTGAGCTATTACGCACTCTTTAAATGGTGGCTGCTTCTAAGCCAACATCCTGGTTGTCTAAGCAACGCCACATCCTTTTCCACTTAACACATACTTAGGGACCTTAGCTGGCGGTCTGGGCTGTTTCCCTTTCGACTATGAACCTTATCACCCATAGTCTGACTCCCAACGATAAGTCATTGGCATTCGGAGTTTGACTGAATTCGGTAACCCGATAGGGGCCCCTAGTCCAATCAGTGCTCTACCTCCAAGACTCTCACGTTGAGGCTAGCCCTAAAGCTATTTCGGAGAGAACCAGCTATCTCTGTGTTCGATTGGCATTTCACCCCTACCCACACCTCATCCCCGCATTTTTCAACATACGTGGGTTCGGGCCTCCAGTCAGTGTTACCTGACCTTCACCCTGGACATGGGTAGATCACACAGTTTCGGGTCTACGGTGTCCGACTTAGTCGCCCTATTCAGACTCGCTTTCGCTGCGGCTCCAGGTCTTCCCTTTAACCTTGCCGACCACCGTAACTCGCCGGTTCATTCTACAAAAGGCACGCCGTCACCCATTAACGGGCTCCGACTACTTGTAAGCACACGGTTTCAGGTTCTCTTTCACTCCCCTTCCGGGGTTCTTTTCACCTTTCCCTCACGGTACTGGTTCACTATCGGTCACTAGGGAGTATTTAGCCTTGGGAGATGGTCCTCCCAGATTCCGACGGAATTTCACGTGTTCCGCCGTACTCAGGATCCACTCCGGAGGAATCTCTGTTTCGACTACCGGGCTGTTACCGTCTTTGGCTGACCGTTCCAGGTCGCTTCGTCTACAGAGATTCTTGGTAACTCCAATGGAGTGTCCTACAACCCCAAGACGCATGCGTCTTGGTTTGGGCTAATTCCGTTTCGCTCGCCGCTACTCAGGAAATCGCGTTTGCTTTCTCTTCCTTCGGGTACTGAGATGTTTCAGTTCCCCGAGTTGCCTTCCAACACCTATGAATTCAGTGCAGGATGCTATCCCATTACGGATAGCGGGTTTCCCCATTCGGACATCCCCGAGTCAACGCTTACTTACAGCTCGTCGAGGCATATCGGTGTTTGTCCCGTCCTTCTTCGGCTCCTAGTGCCAAGGCATTCACCGTGCGCTCTTATTCACTTAACTTCTATACGTGAAAAGACATTCTAAATCTTTATCTGATCGTTTCGATGCTTTGGCGTTCGTATTTAGTTTTCAAGGTTCTTAACCTCGTGTCCAGTGGACACAAAAAAGGTTTTGAAGGCATTTAATCCTTCAAAACTAAACAAAATAGCTGTCTGTAGTCGCGTTATATATCCTTAGAAAGGAGGTGATCCAGCCGCACCTTCCGATACGGCTACCTTGTTACGACTTCACCCCAATCATTGGTCCCACCTTCGGCGGCTAGCTCCAAAAGGTTACCCCACCGACTTCGGGTGTTACCAACTCTCGTGGTGTGACGGGCGGTGTGTACAAGGCCCGGGAACGTATTCACCGTGGCATGCTGATCCACGATTACTAGCGATTCCGGCTTCATGCAGGCGAGTTGCAGCCTACAATCCGAACTGAGAATGGCTTTATGGGATTTGCTCGACCTCGCGGTTTTGCTGCCCTTTGTACCATCCATTGTAGCACGTGTGTTGCCCAGGTCATAAGGGGCATGATGATTTGACGTCATCCCCACCTTCCTCCGGTTTGTCACCGGCAGTCACCTTAGAGTGCCCAACTAAATGCTGGCAACTAAGGTCAAGGGTTGCGCTCGTTGCGGGACTTAACCCAACATCTCACGACACGAGCTGACGACAACCATGCACCACCTGTCACTCGGTCCCCGAAGGGAAGACCCTATCTCTAGGGTGGTCCGAGGATGTCAAGACCTGGTAAGGTTCTTCGCGTTGCTTCGAATTAAACCACATGCTCCACCGCTTGTGCGGGCCCCCGTCAATTCCTTTGAGTTTCAGCCTTGCGGCCGTACTCCCCAGGCGGAGTGCTTATTGCGTTAACTGCAGCACTAAGGGTGGAAACCCCTAACACCTAGCACTCATCGTTTACGGCGTGGACTACCAGGGTATCTAATCCTGTTCGCTCCCCACGCTTTCGCGCCTCAGCGTCAAGCACAGACCAGAGAGCCGCCTTCGCCACTGGTGTTCCTCCACATCTCTACGCATTTCACCGCTACACGTGGAATTCCGCTCTCCTCTTCTGTCTTCAAGTTCCCCAGTTTCCAATGACCCTCCACGGTTGAGCCGTGGGCTTTCACATCAGACTTAAGGAACCGCCTGCGCGCGCTTTACGCCCAATAATTCCGGACAACGCTTGCCACCTACGTATTACCGCGGCTGCTGGCACGTAGTTAGCCGTGGCTTTCTGGTTAGGTACCGTCAAGGCTCCGCCCTATTCGAACGGAACTTGTTCTTCCCTAACAACAGAGTTTTACGACCCGAAGGCCTTCCTCACTCACGCGGCGTTGCACCGTCAGACTTTCGTCCATTGCGGATGATTCCCTACTGCTGCCTCCCGTAGGAGTCTGGGCCGTGTCTCAGTCCCAGTGTGGCCGATCACCCTCTCAGGTCGGCTACGCATCGTGGCCTTGGTGAGCCGTTACCTCACCAACTAGCTAATGCGCCGCGGGCCCATCTGTAAGTGATAGCGAGAAGCCATCTTTCAACATCGGATCATGCGATCCGATGAGTTATCCGGTATTAGCCCCGGTTTCCCGGAGTTATCCCAGTCTTACAGGCAGGTTGCCCACGTGTTACTCACCCGTCCGCCGCTCGTTCCACAGACGTCCTCCCGAAGGATTCAGTCTGCTTCCCGCGCTCGACTTGCATGTATTAGGCACGCCGCCAGCGTTCGTCCTGAGCCAGGATCAAACTCTCCATAAAAGTAGTTTGATTGGCTAAATAGTTTAAGGTTTTTCATCTGCCAATCCAGATGAAAAACT
>NZ_JBQQCO010000053.1:0-4632 GCF_052246295.1 Piscibacillus sp. B03
AGGTGTATCGTGATTCTATAACGCTTTACAAGTTATTGAGTCAATCCAAAACGGATATTCAAAAATGGTGTGCTGAAATGTGGGCTCAACTTTGGAATGTCTATGACTTCAATAAAGACGTTGTCGTGTCAAATGAGCTTGATTTCAGTTGGCCAACAGATGATGTGAGCGAATACTTTAAAAAGAAAATATATCATAACGCTGGTGTTCTCAATGATCACCAGCCATTATTTTTTAAAGGCAAGTACACGCATAAAAAACCATTTCATGATTCATTTAATCACGTTGATACAACCAAAGCATCCATTAAATATGTTGAAGCGATACAGGAGGTGGCGAACATGGCCAAAGCAAAATATGAAGTGATCGAAAGCTTTCGAGATTTAGAAGAAGATAAAGAATACTTCAAGGGTGATCGTTTCCCGAAACCTGCCAATAAGAAGGTAAGTCAAGAACGATTAGATGAATTATCTTCTTCTCATAACAAAGCAGGACGACCATTAATTAAGAAAGTCGAAGAGCAGGGATAAGCCTGCTCTTATTTTATTTCTAAGGAGGATTTATTATGGCAAATTTAAAACGACACATGATTGAATTAGTAACGGACGTTAAAGAAGGTGAAATCGTTACAAAAAAATACGTAACCCCAATGTTTATCCCTTTGTCAGTCGTATATGAAGCCATTGACATCATGGCTGAAATGAAAGATGTGAAAGTGGATAACGAAAAAGATATGATTGATAAATTATTAGCGTTTGTGGCTGATAAAGCTTATGGTGGACAATTCACAAAAGAAGAGCTTATGAAGGGGCTTCATGCTCCAGAAGCCATGCGTATTTTACAGGACCAAGTCTTATTTATAGCTCGAGGTGATCAAAATGCTGAAACAAAAAAGTACCTGGAGAAAACCAGTTAGTTGATGACGACTTTACCCCAGAAAAACAAAAACAATATTTAGACGACATGGTATTGAAGATGATGAAACAAGGTAAAGACATCAATGACATTCTGAATATGCCGTTCAACTTCGTGTTTGAATTATTATCTGAACAGCATAGACCAAAAGAAGAAACATCATTAATTGCTGCCTTTGGCGGTTAATTTTTATCCCTCGAGAAGGGAGGGTGGATATTGGCAGAGAGAATTGAAGGTTTAAATATAGGGCTTGATTTAGACACCCTAACGCTTGATAGAGGGTTAACAGGTGTCAAAGATCGACTTAAAACAGTTAACTCTGAAATGCGTAAAAATATGAGTGCGTTTGACCGAGGCGATCGCTCCATCAATAAATATGAAACGCGTCTTCAAGGACTCAATAAAAAGTTAGAAGTTCAGAAAAAAGTAACAGAAGAAACGTACAAAGAATATCAAAAAATGGTAGACGAGCATGGGGAAGGGTCCAAAGAAGCGGAAAAAGCGGAGCGAGCTTATAACAATCAAGCTGCCGCCTTAAATAATTTGGAACGTTATGTTCAGAACACAACCGAAGAACTTGAAGAGATGAGGCGAGAACAAGCGTTTCAAGAATCTGGTTGGGGTCGTTTAACGACGAATTTAGACCAGTTTTCAGACAAAATGAATAACATGGGCGATACCCTTACCGGTTTTGGCCAAACCATGAGTATGCGTGTGACAGCTCCTATTGTTGCAGCTGGGGGATTAGCGCTTGGGGCAGCCGATAAAGTGGAACAGGCTTACCGTGATATTCGTGTGGGGACAGGTGCCACAGGCGAAGCTTTAGACGAATTAGAAAAGTCATTTGATAACGTCTTTACAAGTGTTCCAGATGGGGCTGAACAAGTCGCAGGCGCTCTTGCGAACTTGAATACATTCACTGGAGCAACAGGAAGTGTCTTAGAAGGCTTAACAAAACGTGTTTTAGATGTCTCTCGTTTACTAAAAGAAGATGCCACGCAAAATGCCCAATCGTTTGGCGAAGCGTTAAAGCAATGGCAACTACCAGCTGAACAAGGGGCCGATGTATTAGATTACATGTATAAGTTAACCCAAGACTATGGTATTGGGTTAGGTGAATTAAATAGTCAGTTAACCAACTATGGATCTGTGTTAAATAACGCTGGATTTGAGATGGATGAGGCAGCTCATTTCATGGCGAGTCTCGAATCGAATGGGATTGCGGTTAGTCGTATTATGCCTGGATTGAATAAAGCCTTTAGAAATTGGGCTGACGAAGGTAAAAACAGTCGTGAAGAATTAGAGAATGTTGTTGAAACCATCGCGGAAACCGAGGATAAACAAAAAGCGTTATCGTTAGCAACTGAAGCGTTTGGAGCGGAAGGTGCGCAACGTTTGATGACCGCGATTCGAAATCGGGCCATTCCAGCTTTTGATGAATTAGGTGAAGGGGCAGAGGATGCAAAAGGATCTATCGAAGAGACGGCCGATGAAACGAAAACAATTGGCGAAGAATTTGCCGAATTAAAGAATACAACAATGACCTCACTTCGTCCCGTTGGTGATATTCTCTTAAATTTAGCTCGAGATCATTTACCACCTTTAGTGGATGGAGTGACGGATTTAGCTGAATGGTTTGATTCTTTAGACACCTCCACTCAAAAAACCATCTTATCAACAGCAGGATTTACAGCTGCATTAGGTCCAGCTAGTTTGATGCTAGGTACGACTTTTAAAGCGGTAGGCTCCTTAACAGGTGGATTGGCTCGGGTCACTGAATTACTTGGTAAAGCAAGAGGAGCCGGCTTAGTTGCTCGTTTAGGTATGTTAGGTCCGGCAGGTGTGGCCGGGTTAGCCGTTGGTGGTATCACGTTATTAGGAACCGCTATTTACGGATTGAGTCAGAAGACCAAGGACTATAACGAGGTTAACCATGAAAAAATCGAGAAAATGACGGAAGAGGCAACAGCAACCAATGAGTTGTTGAGAGAGTTTGAAAGTCTGCAAGAGCAAAACCGACTAACCTCTGATGAAATGCTCGAATACATGGATATTTTGGATGAACTTAAAGAAACCGAAAGTCCTGAAAAGATTAAAGAGCTATCTCAACGCCAGGAAGAGCTTGAAAAGAAATCAGGTCTTTCGAAAGATGAAATGAAACGTTTCTTAGACGTGAATGAAGATGTCGTTGAGATGGCTCCTGAATCCGCAAAAGCGATCAGCGAACAAGGTAATGTATACGCAGAAAACGCTGAAAAGGTAAGAGAATATACGCAAGCCCAATTAGAAAATGAAATCATTCAAACCCGTAGCGAGGTCTTTGATGCCTTAGAAAATCAAAATCGAATGATAGAGGACAGAAATGATCTTGAAACAGAGAATAAACGCATAAAGGAAGAAATAGAAGGCCTACAAGATAAAGAAGTTGAAAGGTATCGCGTTTTTAATGAAGAGGAAGCAAAATTACAAGACATCAAACAAGAGATTCTCGATTTAGAACGAGACGGTGTTGAAGTAGGTAGTGAAAAATGGCTCAAGTTACAAGAACAAAAACTAGAACAAAAGAAAATACGAGACTATGCTGCAGGAGAACTATCTGACATTACCAATCAGATTGCTGCTAAAGAAGAAAAACTAGGTAAAAATGTAGAAGAAATTGAGTATTTAGAAGAACAAATCACATTAAATGAGCAAACGTTTGATAATTATCAACAGTTAATCTTAGCTCAAGAAGGCCTCAATACTCAACAAGGTTTTGGGATTGCCCAAATTAACAAGAAAATCGAAAAGCTCAAAGAAGAGAAAGATGAGCTAGATAGATTACTAGGAACGGGTCAAATCACTACCGAGGAGTATGAAAGACAAGTTGGCGAAATTGATGAACAAATTACGGGTTTAAAAGAGTCCAGAGGGTTATTAGATCAAGTCAATGAACGAGCAGCACTCACAGGTTTTGATAAACAAATCTATACAACGGTAGACCCGTCAATTGATTATATTAATGAGAGATTGCAAGATCCTATCACGAAAAAACTAAAACTGGATGTATTTGACCCAGGTTATTTAAATTGGAAAAACTTTGGCCAGTTATCTTATGCAGAAGGAACTAGCTTTCACCCTGGTGGCCGAGCTTTAGTTGGTGAAGAAGGATGGGAATTAGCTCGTTATAAGAATAACTGGGCAGTATTACCTTTCGGTGTGTTTGATCTACCGAGAGGAACCCAGGTTTTTACACATGATGAATCTAAACAATTAATGAATGCCTTGCCTGCTTATGCTGACGGAGTCCGACCACCGAGTGAGTTTATGAAACTATTGGCTCTCCTCGGAAAGGAAAGACATCAACCTGCTGATAGTTACGGTTCTAGTCACTCTACGGGGCGTGAATCCCCAACAAACATTACCCAACATATTACCATCCAGAGTCCGGAGCCAGTATCACCAGCTGAAGCTGCAAGGTTACAAAAGAAAGCCAGTCGAGAATTAGCTATGGAATTGAGGTGGTAGATATTGAGGCGTTTAACATTTGAAAATGCTAGAGGTGAAGACATCGTTTTTTATCTATCACCTTTAGTGATTGAAGAATTAATTGGAATCGGTGAAGTAGGGGCAGAATTACAAGGCCAAGCAGTCCCTTATCAAGATGGAGAACTATACGCTGATACCAAACTACTTCCTAGATATATCGATTTACAAGGGTCGATTACGAAAACCGAT
>NZ_JBQQCO010000054.1:0-4617 GCF_052246295.1 Piscibacillus sp. B03
TTGCAGCTTTACCACGTAGGTTACGTAAGTAATAAAGTTTCGCACGACGTACTTTACCACGACGAGTAACTTCAATCTTATCAAGACGTGGAGAATGTACAGGGAACGTACGTTCAACTCCTACACCCACCATAGAGCTATTTATAACGTTTATACAAGTTGATTAAAAAGTGGTTTCTTGGACGTCTGATAATATAAGGTCGCACGTCCACTTTCATTTTACACCTTCACGAGAATACGTCAAGTATTTAGTTGAAATTATAGATGGTAAAGTCAAATTTTAATTAAGTATTTCAAAACAGTTTAGTATGAGACACTATAATGAAGAAACTCTATTAGGGATAATTAAATTCATTACTATAATCCTCAACAAAATGAGAATCTTCTAAAGAAAAACCCCGATCTATTAAGAACGGAGTTAAAATTATAAACACTATAAACATAGGTTAATTTAATATCATTTTATTGAATTGAGATAACGGGATTGTATCTATTTGAAGTTCTTCAGCTTTATTTAATAAAACATAATCGCCATTATCTGAATAAATAATAACATCAACTTTATATCCATTTAAACCTTTATTCACTCTTGAAACTTCCATATGATTTAGAAGAATACTCTCTACTTTATTTTGTATCTTTAGAGGGAGCAATGCTACATTAACAGTTTTATCTTTTAATTCAGGAATTTTTTTTAGTTGTGGTCGTGTTTCTCCTCTAGTCGCAATTCTATTGTGTGTTATTGTTGCTGTTTCTAGATTTAAATCCTTAGATACCGCATCAATAAACCATTCATCTGTTTGAACTTCAATGCCCAACTCTCTAGCCTTATCTAATTTACTGCCTGGTTGTTCACCGCAAACTAATAAATCTGTTTTACTTGAAACGCTACCAGTTACTTTCGCCCCACATTTTAAAGCAATTTCTTTCATTAGTAGTCTTGGGAAAGAGCTTGCTCCAGTAAAAACAATTCTCTTATCTTGAAAAATACTACTTTGCCCTTCCACACTTACTGTTGTTTCTACAATCTTTTTAATTTTTTGAGGAGAAGCCTTATATAAAGGTAACCAATTAGTCGGGCTTGCTTTGATAATCACTTCATAAAGCGCCCTGACATCATCTAAAGCATTATGTGTTAACCGAGTATCAACGTCGTAGAATTTAATTAGATATTCTAACGAGTAGGAAAATAAAAGAGGGTTGGAACTTTTAATTGCCCTAATTGAATCATAGCACTCATAATCTTCATCTAACCAACCATAATGAACTAAAAATTTCCGATCAAAAGGAACGTTATGTGCAACAATCGGGTATTTATATGTATCAATAATATTTCTAAAGTGCTTCACTTTTAAAGGATCTTTAGATATATCTGCATAGCCTTCTCCCATACCTAAGTGAACCAATGATTCATTTTCGACTTCTGCAATATGTTCGCTGGCAATAATTTCCCCATTTTCAACTACTAATAACGCAACTTCATAAATACCTGATTCTACATTAAAATCGAGTGTTTCAATATCTAATAAAATCATATTATCCATAGTTAATCCCCCATTTAACATTAAATTCATCAAATAGGTATAATTTTAATTGTTTTTCGCTTTCAAATAACAGGGATGTTTTTTCTGTAAATAAATGATAGTGATTAGTGTAAGTGCTTTTTCTAATTGCAAATGTGACAGATTTTTCTTTTCCGTTATCATCTTTTATTTTAACAGTATCTTTATAGATTGGTTTGTATTGATATCTACCAATTTCTTTACCTCTTTTTTTCACAACTATTAAGGCGTTGTCTTTAATATTATAATATTCTAATTCCTCAATATCATATAATCCTTGAGAACTCCAACATTTTAAACCTTTGTTCGAGTATGAGGGCAACATTTTCTCCGTAGTAAATCCCCATACATAAACTTTATCCTCCTCAAACTCTAAAATTGCGCTGTTTAATTCATTTATTCTTTTTTGTAGCATTGTAGATCACCCCAGTTATAAAAATATTAATTTATTTACTGAGCATATATTGATAAATTTTTCTAATTTATTCTCACTATTTATTTATAATACATAGTATATAGTTTAGCACAATTATTCTGAATAGAATATATAATTAGAAAAAAATACAAATACTAAGACTTTCTGTCAAACTCGATTTCTACCTTAATACCGCCACCATTACGTAAGTTAGTCGTCCTAACAACTCTACCCGCCCTCTTGCTTGACGTAGGCGACTAGTTCCGTAAATTCTTCCGTCGAGTAAACGATTCTATTTGTACGTGTCATAACTGACCCCTCGCTTATTTAGAGTATTAAGGCGGATATTGTAGGGCGTCCGCCTGGCGCCACTTGGACAGGTTTACTTACCGCCCCTCCGCTTTCGCTTCATCGGGGCGCTTGCCGTAGTTCTGCCGTCTATTTACTGTGGCAAGTATGCGTAATGGTTGCGGTCGTATCTGTTTCCTTCTCGGTGTACGTTTAGGTTATTGTCGTCCTTGAAGTTACGGTCAATCAACGTCAACCGATCATAAGCGTGAGTACACTTGTTTGGCAACGCGGTTACGCCACGTGCAAATAACGCCTCCGGACTGTCGCCTTGCTTAGTCTGTTCGTAAATGCCTTTTACCTTACGTTCTAGTTTCTCGTCGCCTTTGACGGATTGCATGACGGACGGCAACTCTAACGCTAGCGCTTGCTTACGCCCTTCTTCGAGGTATTTAACGTCTTCGGCTAATTGGTCGAGTGCGCCCTCGCCCCGTCCTAACGTAATTTCGCTCGCCAACTGTTTCGCCTTGATTTCGGCTTGTCGGCGGTCAAAGTCCGAAATATTAACGGTTTTGTTAGCGACTTCCTTTGCCGATTCTTCTCGGACGTTAGCAAGTAAGTCTGCGTACTCGGCTTGTGTGGCGTTGACCTCCTCTTTCAACTCGTCCTTTAACTTGTTAATTGCCTCGGCTTTGAAGGTGGAATCCTGGTATCTAGGGTCCTTACTTTGCTCGATCTTCTGAACACCCTTCTTATACTTGCTAACGGCGTTGTCGACTTTTTGACTATAAGCGTCAATCTCCGGAACTTCAAAACGTATGGCTTGTCCTGTTTCTAACACCCTCTGCAACTCGGACCCTTCTAAGTCATAGACCTGATCCTTGCCAAAATTGTTACCTGCTACTGAAATTGATTCCTTGATAAATACGTTTGTCATTGTAAATCTCCCCTTTAGTTTAGTTTTACCTCGTACGTTTGCTAACCGTTCTAACTGACGGTATGTCTCCATTTGTCGTGATGTTTTCGTCCAATACATAGTCGTTACTCTTTACGTACTGCTCGATCATGTCCTTGCAATCGTTGTATATTGCGAAGTCTGACTTACTGCTTACCGTGAACGTTATTTTTAAGACGGTCTGACCTGTCGAGCACTCTACTAGAACCGCCGTTACGTCTTTTGTCTGCCGGTCTAAACGTTTGATACGAACATCGGCTATAACAACGCCTTCGCCCTTTAGCGTGTCGTCAGTCACTTCGCCAACCTTGTCACGGTTGAATAGTGTCATAAGCTCGCCCCTTTCTACGTTCAAACTCGCATTGATCGTGATTAAATATGTGCGCCAACCCACGCTCTACTAACGTCGCCCAACTTTGCTCGTACAGGTTGAATACGGTTATGTCGCTTGATTTATCGAATACGTCTCTGTCCATAAATCGAGGTTTTTCGCCTTTATCAACTACTTTTACATTCCTTAGTGCCACTAACTCGCTCCCCCTCTTTGTCGCTTACGTTCAAACTCAGTGTATTCAACAGTTTTTTACTGAATTTATAGGGGGCAGCACGGTGTTTTTTAACCTTTTGCCTCGTTCTTAGACGTATAGGTCGTCTAATCTATTAATATCGAAAATTTGCCGTCCTGCCCCCTGTTTTTTCAACGTCTGTACAGTCTAACTTGCTCCGGCTCGGCGCACCCCTCAACGCGAACCACTCGACCGGTGTCGTCCTTTTCCGTGACTGTTACGTTGTGACTACGGTTAAGGATTTTGCGAATATGTGGCGGGTAGGTTGAGTAGACTCGCCACACGTCGTCTATTGCGTCGTAGTTGTAAATCGTCTCCTGTTCCTCTTTATCGTGATAACTCATGTCTTTATACGCCCCTTATTATTCAGAATTTTCAAACATAAATGTCCATTTAAAAACGCCTAGCACTTGGCTGGCGCCTACTTGATTACCTTTTTTAGTTTTACAATTGCCCTTTCTTTGTCGCCGACCGCTGACCGTTCGGCGTCGTAGTGGTCCATTAATAGTGTGACCTTTTCAGGTGTTAAGCCGTATATCTTCTCTAATGAGTCGACGTATTGCGGTTGTAGTACATAGTTACCTCGCTCAACGTGGTGGACGCTTACCCCACTCATATTTAGTAGGGCGCCCATTTCAGCTAGAGATAACCCTAACGCTTTCCTGACCTTGTTTAGTTTTATGTTATCCCATTCCATGATCCAACCCCCTCGTATATTATGTTTAGGGCCTATCATTTGAGCCCAGATTTTCTTGCATTTCCTGCTGAATATAGTCAAAAGTCTTGGACGTCTCGAGATGTTCCTAGATAATGGTCTTAGGATCATTTGGG
>NZ_JBQQCO010000055.1:0-4345 GCF_052246295.1 Piscibacillus sp. B03
GTAGTAACATGGTTCATAGGGAAGACCTCTTTTCTGTGAATTTTGTCGGCTAACTTAATTCTACAAAAAGGGTCTTCCTTTTTCTATGTTCTAAAAATCATTTACACAAAATATTTTATACTCTCAGTTTTGTTTTAATCTTTTATAAGATTTCTTTGTATCTCTAAAGGGTTCCTTTAAGGGCTTTGATTTACATTCAAAACTTAAAACATATTTACCAAAAGTAACAATCACATCTTTTTCTACCCCATCACCATCATATATATTAGTATACACATTGTCCTCACCGTATAATTCCTTAATCACTTTAATAGTGTTTGCTTCTAAATATTCACCTTTTTCCTTAATAAACATTGGATACTCACTTAATTGAATAAATAATTTGTCAAGTAAAAAATAATTACGCGGAAAATATAATAACCTTTTATATTTCACCCCAAAAGAATGGATGTTTTTTTTATATAAATCAGTTAAATATATAGACCTGTCATATCTATGAGATTTCAAATCAGTAAAAAATGCTCTTATGAATTTATTATAATCTACACCCATTTTTAGAAAAATTAATTTAACTAAACGCTGAGGATATACATAAAAAAGTCTATCATCTAATAAGAACTTTTTATTTTTTTTCATTAATTTCGTAAATCCATACTCATCTATAAGAAATTCAAAATACAAAAGTGCTAAAAATCCTTTAATGGTTTCTTCATAACTAATTTCATATTGTTTTAATAAATCATTTAATACTTCTTTATTATTATGAAAAAAATTTAAATATTGCTTTAAAGTTACTGTATGATAATCAAAATGATAATTATGGAATGCCTGTTGGACTATTTCGCTTTGAACACTATTACCACTGTTATTTTTAACAGAATATAATAATTCAACAGATGAAACTTTTTTAGAAATACTTTCTATAGACTCACTAATCCTTTGTTTTTTAAATAAATTAATTGAACCACTAATAAAATAATGTAAATTATTAACTAACTTTAAAGATGGGGTATGGATACTCCCTCCAGTTAAAGAATCATATTTAATTTTGAGGATTATCAAGTTCAATACTCGCATTGAGCTTACAGGATGTAACCTTGAAAAATCTTCTGAAATTTCTAGAGTAAGTGTGTCTATAGTTTTATGATTATCTTTAAACATTATATCCTCCATAAACGTTTGAATATTGTTCAGTTATCAATGGACTTTTTTCCTATATCTATTATTTAGTAGATTATAACATTTCGAATAATGAAATTACATATTTTAACTTAACCTATATAAAAAATGAAAGTTACATTCATTTTTTATGCAACTTTCATTTATAAATTTTAATATTTATGGTTTCACAACTTTAATTTGACCAGTGACAATCAACCCACCTGTGAGGTTAATAGGTGGTAGACAAAATTGGAGGTGTAGTGGTGTTGGTTTAATATTACCTCCTTCCAAGGAATTGTAGGACAATTAGTTAGAAGAGAAAAATAATTTATACATCAACTGATAAAAAATATAATCGCTGTGGCTTTTCATATTTCACCCAATGAAAATTATAAGAATCATTAAAAACAAGTTCAATATCTTTACCCACTTTTGTGTGAATTGTCTTATATACCCTACCTGGTTCAATAGTATAACCTTTATAGGTAGGGAAATCTTCTCCTGAAGTGTTTGGAGAGCCTACGTTAGTATATGCAGCTCTGTTAGCAAGCATATAAAACTTACAAACTGAGAATCCCTCTTGTTTTAAATTTTTCATTTTTTCTAATCTATGTATGTCTTTATATACCCCTATTCTTCCAATATCTGTGGCATCTCCAGGTTTTATGGTATGCTTCAGTTCAATTGCTCCTCTAACAGTCTTATTTTTTTCAAAGTTTTTTAATTCACAAACTATATCGATTGCTACCCTCTTTTCAAGACCATCTTGTTTAGAAACAGTAAATTCTAAATCAACATGAAATGTTTCTGTTTTAGAATAGCAATGTAGTACTCCCAGTTGTTGAATTAAATTCGCGAAGTGGTGTTGAAACGAAGCTTCCTTGTGAAGAATTGCCCGACCTTGAACACAATGAGCTATAAATAAAATCCAAGATTGGTCTATAATATAATTCAATCTTTCTCTAAGGTTATCATAAAATAATAACTTGTTTTCCATTTTCCACCCTCCATGAGGTTCCTCAGTGATTTAATAGTCTAGAAACAAAAAGCAGAGCTATTAAAAAACTTATGCTAACACTAAGACTGTTATTAAATGCTTAGTCAATAATTTTTGTGCTTTACCTAATCCATAACTTACTAATTGAACCCTGCGACCAATTAATAATTTTTGTGTCTACCCTATTGCCTTTTAATCTCATCTAAAGTTTTTCCTTCTCTATTTTTCCAAGCAATCCATCCATTTTGATTTCTACCTAAAACTATTGATGCAGCCAAACTGGGTGATGTGAATTGATAGTCTTCATTAAATATCAACTTTCCTTCTTTTTCAATAATAACTTTATCTTCTAATAGTTTATCTTTTTTACTTTTTGCTTTAAAGGCTTTCGTGGTTTGTGGTCTAATACTTGAACCTTTAAAAACGATAAATCCTTCTTCGTTATATTCTCCTTTTGCAGTTACTTCATTATTAGAACAAAAATATACCTCATCTTCGTCAGTTTCACTTACTTTTCTCATAGATTCATATAGTGGGTATCCGAGTGTGGATAGCAAAATTTTTATTGTATTAAAAATATCCTCTAAATCTGCTTTCCTCCATTCTGGTACAAAAGTTTGTTGTGGAATAGTTTGATTAATATAAAACCTATTATTCTCAACGGCTTTTAGATAAGAAAGGTTTTCTAAATACTTGACATCACTTTTAGTAAATTGATTTTGAGGATTATTTGTTACAAATAAAATAGCAACTTCCCAAAAATCTTTTTCTTTATTATGATTGTTCAAACGTTTGTAACAGTTTTCAGCCTCCCCTATATATACCTGGGGCTTAGAATTTTCCTCGTTGTGGCCAAATAAAAAATAAATACCCACATTATGTATTTCATGTCTTTCGCTAACTCTATTAAATTCATTTCTAGGTATTAATATAGCTTGAACAGTCCTATTTGTAATTTCTGCAATTTTTATCCCACGCGGTGAGCCATAAGGCAAGAAGATTTGAATTGTTCTCGGAGTGATTTCCATACTATTCCCCCTTTATTAAATAAAGAACACCCAAAATAAAATACCATTCATACCTAATAACATCGTTGAACTTATTACAAGTGTACTAGGATTTTGAATAATAAAATTATGGATTTCATTTAAATCATAGTAGTCTTTCTTTTTATTCATATGTTCATCACTTTTTTCATTTACAATCCTTTTATCTTCTTGTAGATTACCTTCTTCATCTTCATCCTTTTTCAAACCGGTAACATTTTCTTCTGTAACATTACCATTGCTTTGTTCTTGTTGACTATCTTTTTTATCATTATTGTTTGTTGAATCTTGTTTTTCTGATTCTTTATTTGATGTATTCTTCTCATGTTCTTCATCACCGAGCTCTTTAGAACCGTTTTGCTTCTTATCTACTTTTGACTCTTCACGATTATGAGAGTCATTAGAGTTAGAGGACGTATCTCGTTCCTCTTGTTCCTTTTCTTGTGTATCTTCTTTGTTTGTTTCAGTATTTTCCTCAGTGTTATCTTCAGTGTTTATGACTTCAAATCCTATTTCTGTCCAATAACTTTCACTGTTGTCCGCAGTATCATTTAACGTCGTATTGACTAGCCACTCTCCTGGTTCTGCATGTTTATCAATCGTGACTGTATATGCATAGCGACCTTGTTCATCTGTTTCCCATATATTATCTGTTACGACATGTTCTTTGGATGGGCTTTTTGCCATAATAGATACATAGTCTATACCCGACTGTTCATCTTTAGCGGTGACATAAATTGTGACCTCTTCTCCTGCCTTCACTTCATCCTTATTGACTTCCACATTTTCTAAGGTTGGCGGAGTCGTATCGGATGTTGCTGAAATATTTACCTCAAATATAATAAATAAGAAACTCATTAATAACATTATAAATAACAATTTACTCCTCAAATTAATTCCCCTTACTATATTGATTTCATATACATATAATCTTATTAAATATAAACCTTATAGCCAATAGTTAATTTATTATTTATTAGCTAAACAAAAGTATATGGATAAAGAATAATAAACGAGAGTATAAAATATTTTGTGTAAATGATTTTTAGAACATAGAAAAAGGAAGACCCTTTTTGTAGAATTAAGTTAGCCGACAAAATTCACAGAAAAGAGGTCTTCCCTATGAACCATGTTACTACAG
>NZ_JBQQCO010000056.1:0-4241 GCF_052246295.1 Piscibacillus sp. B03
GTAATTAAATGATTAATATTATTAGATATTAAAAAAAGCCGATTCAAAAGCGTATACTTTTGAATCGGCTTTTTTTTAGTGTTGACCAGGTAAATCTTTTTCTTCACTTTTTTCTATAATATCCGTTGTGATTTCTTCGGATGCTAGTTCGGTACTATAAAATGATTGAATTATTGTTAAAGTAAATACTATGCCAAAACCTATTAGCATTAATCTTTTTAGCATAACCTACACCCCCTCTTTCAACTCTTCTTGATAATCTTGGTATGCTTCTTCAACAATTTCTGCATAGTCTGTGTTGTCTTGTAATAAGAATGTATTTATTGCTTTTTCAAAAAATATATCCGCTTTTAAATCTTTTAATCTTTTCAAACATCTAGCCTTCTGATAATATAATTCACCTAATAAGAAAAGTGTTTCATAATCTTTACATACAGATATCCCTTTTTCACAGAAATTTAGGGAGCTTGACACTTTTTCTAGAGCAAGAGAAGATTTTGAAGCTCCATATAATAGTCTTAATGGAATTGTAAAGTCTTTCAAAACAGGCTTTTGATTGACCTTTGTAATTGCACTCTCAAACACCTTTAAAGATAATTGAAAATTCTTATCATCGTATAGAATAATGCCAATGCTATTAAGAATCTCTATTTCTCTTTCTTTGTTTAAATTTTTATGTTTCATCTTTAAAGCTTTCGTTAGTAACTTAATAGCAATCAACTTATCTTGTTTTATATAATAAATACTTATTCCTTTATGCCATAAAAGAAATTGATAAAAATCAATGCTTTCTCGAGCCAATGGGGTTTTCAATTGATCATCAATTAGTTCATTCAATTTGTAATAAGCTTTTTCACGTTTGTATTTTTTTGCAATACTCTTAACTTCATCAATATAATCGACTCTGGTTGATTCAATTTGCCTAAAGAAATATTCTGCATCAACACCTAACTTTTTAGAAATGAGATAAAGAGTAATACTGGAGGGAAATTCATCACCCTTCTCAAGTTTACTAATTTGGGCTTGAGTACAGATACCTTTAGCTAATTCAGATTGTGTCATTTTTGCATTGATCCGCGCCTCTTTTAAAACCTCATTAAATTTATTCAAGTTCATTTATTCCCCATCTCCGTTTTATCAATATTCTGGAATTTTTTCAATAAAATATGCCTATTATTATATTTCCTAAGATATTCGTAGTTTTCTAGAGAAATTAAGTCAAAATCTTATTATTATATAAGATTTTAGTCAATTGGTATTAGTATAAATTCAATATTTTATAAAATTATACCATTTATAAATAATCTTATAGAAATCTTTTTCGACTTCTTATCTTGTCTTTTATTTAGTCATGAAACATATTTTAGATTTAAACCCTTAAAATAGCTCACTATTACTAAACGCCATTCTTCATAAAATATTCCTATTATTATATTTAATTAGAAATACTAAGATAAACTTAGTTAAATAAAATTCTCACTGCATTTCTTCCTTTTGTTAGGAAATTCAAATGTGAATGTATATTGGTATGATAGAGCTTAAATCTTATTTTAATGAAAAAGGGGAGAGGGATATTGGAACATTACGATGTTGTTATTGTAGGAGCAGGTCCAGCTGGTCTTTTTTTGGCTAGGAAATTATTGAAGGAGAGCAACAAAAGCGTAGCACTTATTGATAGTGGACGAGCTATAAACAGGAGGTTTTGCCCATTAGCTGAAAAAGGAAACTGTACTCAGTGTAGAACATGCCATGCAGTTGAAGGCTTCGGTGGCGCAGGGATGTTTTCGGATGGAAAGTTATCGGTTTACCCAGCCGGGAGTGGATTAATGAAGATATTGAACGATGAAGGAAAAATTATTCAATTAAATCAAGAGATTGTCGATACAATAAAACACACCTTGAGTGATTATGAGTTTACGGAATCAAATACTAACAACACTAATAGTTTGGGTAGTGGTGATCAAGCTAGTGAGGAGTTAGAACTAAAGAATTATGGTGTTTATCATGTGGGGACGGAAGGCATTCAAGAATATTGTTCAAGGTTAGAAGATGAATTACGTGAATTGGGTCTAAATCTAATTTATGAAACCAAATTTACATATGCAAAGAAAGTTGGAGACAATTATCTTTTGGATTTAAAAGGCAAAAGAAACATGGAATACAACATTTCGTGTAATAGCCTTGTCATGAGTACAGGAAAAGCGTCCGGTCAAATATTAAGAGATGTATTTGAATCATTGAACGTTGAAGTTAATTATAATGCAATTGAATTAGGTGTAAGAGTCGAAAGTAGCAAATCAGCAGTTAATTGTTTCTCTCAAGAACATTTAGATGCAAAGTTTAAGAAGAAAATTAAGGATGTAGAAGCTAGAACATTTTGTTTGTGTGGCGGGGGATACTTAGTAAATTGTTTTTATGATAACTATCTTCCAGACAGAAAGATAAGTACAATTAGTGGATTTTCTTGGCAAAATAAGAAGTCTGATAACGGAAATTTTGGGCTACTTGTTAGGAAAAAGTTCCCTGAACATATTGATCCATTGAAAGTACAATTAGGCATTATCCAAGCGATTAATGATATATCTCCTAAAAAAGCAACAATCGTACAAAGATTAGGTGATTTTATCTCTAACAATCCTACTTCTGAAGAAGATTTAAACAACAATACCATTAAATCAACCTTACCGAGTGCTACACCTACAAACTTAAAGTGGGTTCTACCAAACTATGTTACCGAAGCTGTAGAGATCTTCATACAAGAATTAGCGAACATTAGTCCTGAATTAAGTAATGAAGACACTTTATTACATGCGCCTGTATGGGAGCTCTGTTGGGATAAAGTCAAAGTCAATGAAAAGTTGGAAACTTCTCAAGATAATTTTTATGTGGTTGGCGATGCGATGGGGGCAGCAAGAGGAATTGTACAAGCTGCGACAACTGGGTTAGTTGTGGCTGATACAATTATGCAAAAATCTAGTAACTTAGTGGCACAACAATAAATGAATGAGAGACATTTTAAGGTAGTTAGTTATAATACCTTAGTTATAAGATTTCTTAATATATTTTTCTTAGTAAGTGTCCCGTTATTATACATTAGTCAACCTAAATATTTATCAGCTTTACCTCTAGTAGGGTTTGCAGGTATTGCTATAGTACTTTTCCTTCTGTTTTCCGACAGAGTAACCTTTATCTTAATGCAGATGGTTTGGATATTAAACATTATAACAAGCATTGGCTTTATATTAACCTTCACCGGAATAGTCGAATCTTTACTTTCATTTAGAATTTTAGCTTTATTTACCGGTTTTAGCCTTGTCTCTACCGAAGTATATAACCTTAAACTGGCAACGAACTCTCCAGAAATAAATGAACTAAGAAAAAAACTTGGCAACTTTAACTTTTTAAGAGTGTTTGGAATTGCATTAGGTTTTATGCTATCTGGATTGATAGCGGGAGGGACGTTTGCCAGAACATCTGCATTAGTGATTCTAATAATTTCTAACGTAATACTAATTGTACTGAGTTTTTTATGGGTAGAAAGTAAAAACAAACTTGATAATTTCGCGATTAAAGACTTACGGTTATTTAATAAAGATACACTCAAACTATTTCATATAGGGCGATATCCTTTTGTTACAAAGGTTGGGATAGTATTTATCATCCTTGATCTAACTATTTTTACATTTTGGTATGCCTATATCCCTTTTAAGTTAGAAATAAATCTAGATTTAACAAGTGAACTTATTGGATTAATGCTAACTATACAAGCAATAGTCCATGCATTTGGACAATTGCTCTGGCAAAAAATAATAATGTATTTAGGTAATATTAAATCGTTTTTACTAAGTATCTCTTTGCACGTTTTAATAATCTTAGTTATAACCAGCCCCTTTGAATATAATATCTCAATACTAATCGTTTTATTTATCATTATGGGCACTGTAAACTCAGGTACTTATTTAGCAAGTACATCTTTGTTTTATAATGGTCAATTCCCAAATTCACACTTTTTAAGAATAGGAGTTCATCAACTTTGCTCTAATACCGGTAAATGGTTGGGCACATTATTAGTTTATATTATTATTAATTAATATTTGGTGGTGATTTTTTTGAATTGGGAGTGTCAAAAAGTTTGTGTAAATGACGACGTTCCATCTGTATTAAGTTAGCTGCATTATTTATATGATCGACCTTTAGGTCGTAATGGTGGCTTCTTCTTCAGTTGCCAACCCAGCAGCTTG
>NZ_JBQQCO010000057.1:0-4234 GCF_052246295.1 Piscibacillus sp. B03
ATAATTGATTTGTTGTTACTAACTTAAGTGCATACATGAACTGATCCATCGTGTGTGACATGTTAAACATGTGATGTAGACCAATGTCTTTAATGATATTCAAAGCTAAATCAAATTGATGATAGTCAAATAGAAAGAACCAATTATATTGACTAATGCTTGAATCTTGCTCTCTTATTGCGTATAACCATTCAAGTGTTTTAGGTGTCAACCGTACAAATAGCACATCATAATTTGATAGATGTTCAATGGTAGGATACTCATCGTAACGAGAGAAGGTTGTGAGCTGTTCAAAATATTCGTTTAACACAACATCGAAAAAATCTTGTGTATGTAAGTTTGATAAGTAAATGCAATGCATAGTTTCCCCCCTTATGTCCATAGAAAAACCTCATTAAAATGCACACTACACTAAAGGTATGTGTGTATTTTAATGAGGCGCCCTCATTTTAAAAAACTGTATTTGATTATAGCTTATTTACCATCTCATTATACCTGTAAAAATACTACCGGCACAATGTAAGAAATAACGATTAATACAATGCCAGCAACAAAAAAGTGAATACCTCGTCGACGAACACCAGGGTGTTTGATTAAGGCGTATAAGAAATAAAAACAAACCCCCAATGTTAAAACACCTGTGGAAATATATAAAAGACTTCCAGATATCAGGTGAATTAAGTCATATAAAAATACATTAAATCCATAATTTACAATTGCGAATGTTAGAGGTAAACCTAGCCTTAGTCCTAACAGCAATATTAAACATGTCATAGCTCCGGCAATGGAGTTTTTTTGAATTTCACCATTTTTAGCAACCATGCCAAAAATAGTTCGGCCAGAAAAATATAAAAAGCCTGCAACAAATATAAAGATGAATGACCATACTATGTATTCCGTCCAACCTTCAATTTGAGGAATCCATGATGTAGGATCAAAATCACCAGATTTACTTGGGCTTGAAAACGGTGAATTTGAAGCATTTAATATGAACATTCTCATAATGACACCTACTTATCGATTAATTTAATAGCTCTCTAAAAGCATCTTTTCGTGTCTGTGTCGCAATTTTACCGTCTTGGAAAAGATCAACTTGGGTTGTGAGACTATGAAACTTAAGTGCTGTTTTATTCATTTCGCGAATAAACGCAAACCAATTGGAGAATACCTCTTGATTAATCCGGTCTCGCTTTTGAAGGCATTTAAACCCTTCTTTAATGGTAATCTCTCCAGAGAAAACAATACGTCTTATATCGTGATTTTTAATATCGATTTCTAACTGGTTAAATAATGAATATATACTAACAATACGTTTTAACGTATTATAGGTTTGTCCGCTTACCGTTATTGGGTCTTGTTGTCTCTTAGGTGTATGTGGTAATTGGAGTGTAACAGAACAAAATATACAGTCATGTTCTACTTGGCCATTCTCATTGACCTTTGCCTTTATGTCAAATGGAATATCAAGTTCTTTTAGAGGCTCAAATAATTGATGATGTAAAAAATCTATTTGCTCAATTATCTCTTCATAATAGTCCTCTTTGAGCGGTACGTTTGGTATTCCATTCACTGATAAAGTTGAGTTTTTAGATGGAACGTGTTGTAACTGTATATTTTCTAACGCATAACGATAGTCTTTTAATGTATCGACTTTTGTACATATATTATCATAAAAATCCACAACAAACCCTCCTGTAATAAGACAAGTAAATAGATTCAATATGGTTTGATTAAATTCCATATTATCCTAACATAAAAGTAGTAAAAAGTTAACGAATATCTTGTCAAAATTTGCATTAATTTGTTACTTTAAGCCCATAAATGGGTCACCTCCTCTACCTTATACAACCTTTAAGAGTAAGGTTATATAAGGTAGAGGTAGGACATAAGTCCTATACCTCTAAACGGCGTACGATTCTTCATCTGGAATTTTAAACGTCTCATGGACACGAAACACATCGCGTACATGTATTACTTCCACATCATCATCTTGCCGATTAACCAAGATTTCAATAATGTCATTATGTTCAAAAGAACTAATATCTTCCACGCGTAACCAAGTTCGACTGCCATCATAGAAGTGGATATATTCAAATTCCACGCCTACGACACGTCCTTGCCAAATTTGCAAACCTTCGCGTTCATCAGATATTTTAGTGTGAATGACATCATGTTCGACAGGTGCTAATGTTTCTTCTGGATATTCCTCTATGTCTTCAATCGACAATGTATCTTCCCCGTCATTTAAAGCCCCTGTTAATGCGGCAATGAGTTCATCATCTTCTACTTCTGACACATAAAATTCTTCTGCAGGTTCAGGAAGTAATAGAAGTTCTTGTCCTTTCTCGAGTCTAGTTCGTTCAGCTAATTGTTCTTTAATATGTTGAAGTTCAATGTTTTGGATCATGGTAAGCATCTGAGACATAATCAAATGCTCGGTCCAACATAAAATAAAATAGTGTAGCCATAATATAAAGCTCATACTTTAACGTCCTCTCTAAAATAAGTTTAATTGTAATTGTCCGTCCACTGGTTCTTTCTTGGTGCGACGACGTTTCTTCTGTTTAGGCTTTTGGGTGACCGTGACGAAATCCAATAAGTCTTCTACTTCAATATCTGACGAGTCATTGGAAGGTTCATCTTCTTGTGATGGTTCTTGCTCTGGTTCTGCTAAGTGCGACAGAATTTGGTCGCTTGTTAAAAAGTCAGCAGGCATACCAAAAGCTAGAACTGGTTCAACTTCTAAAACGTCACCATTGACTGTAAAGCCCTTCAAGTCATTACTTTGAATACGCTCAATCACATGTGGAGTGTTTAATGTTTGTTGCTCCGCTTCTGTGACATAACGAGACAACCAGTTTGTGAATTGCTGTTCTAAAGAAGGTGTTTTCTTTTTACCGATATTCTCAAGTATTTCTCTAGCACGGTCAGACTGTTGATTTGTCCAATCTTCCGCACTTCCTTTTAACACCTTTCCTTTTTTCTTAATCGTATTCACTAACATGGACTGTAGGTCACCTTCGTCACCCAACATAGCGGATAATCCGTCACTAGAGACTTCACCATTAATCGCAGCTGTTGCTTTATTTTTTCTAGCAATCAGCGTCGCCATGGTTTCTTGGTGAGTATCTTTATATGCTAAGTAATATAATCGACACTCTTGTTCTTGGCCAATACGCCATGCCCGTTTAGCTGCTTGGTTAATCGTAAACAAGCTCCATGAGAATTGATAGAATATGAGAGTTGGTGTACATAATAAATCAAGACCGACTTTCACAAGCTCTTGAGACACTATACATACATCGTACCCTTCGTTTTCCATCTTGTTCTCTAACCATTCTGAACGACGATTGGTTTTAGTCGTGGTCGTATCCAAGATACATACCTTAGCACCAATATCCTCTAGTTTTTCTTTTAGTCGTGGTCGTACGTCACGTTCAGATACACTTGAACCCGTATCTTTCACATAGACGATTGATTTTCGTCCTTCTGACATCTCCGTTTTGATAATTTCTTGTAACTTTTCTTCTTTCGGATAGGTAATGTCTTTTGGTAGATGAATCGAATCCCAAACCGTTTCACGATTGCCGTCCTCATTAATATAAGTCGCACTCGGGAATTGAAGCGGATTATCAGGATAAGATACACCATAGTCTGTCATCGGTAAATATAGTTTCCATCCATCTTCGCGACTTTGTATTTGTCTTTCGAATGTTTGAATCATGTCGCGGTAGGCTTGTTCTAATTCTTGGTTCATTTCAACCATAATCGTTGGTGTATCGACTAACTCAACAGGATCTGGCCAAACATCTTTTAAACGAACATTGAGAGAGTTTTGCACCATGAACTTCCCGTATATAAATGGGGAGATCCCTGGCATGACCTTCTCCGTTCGTTTCGTTCCACCACGTGAAGCTTTATTGCTCTGTTCAGATGTTTCGTTTCGTTCATAAGTGGTTTGTTCAATGTTGCCATATTCCTCATTGAACTTGCGTACTTCTGAATAAGAAAAACCGGCTTTTACCATTTCGTTAGGAAACAGTCTCCATAAGAGGTAATAAATATCCTCTGCTTTACCGCCAAACAGTGTGCCAGTGCCAGCTACAATCTTTTTGCTAACAGCGGCTAAAGACGAGAGTGCATTGCCTTGCGCCGAATTGCCTGCCTTCAGCTCGTGCACTTCATCGACGATAGATAGGTCAAAAAAGTTATTCATTTTCCGTCTAATATATTC
>NZ_JBQQCO010000058.1:0-4123 GCF_052246295.1 Piscibacillus sp. B03
CTGCTGACGTTTCAACTTCATCATTAATATAGATTTTACCTTGCTTAAACAACGGCTTATCTTTGAAGGTTTTTTTAACTTTCGCTTCGAATCGAACAGACCGATCTTCACGTGTCACGACACCTTCTTTATCTAACGACTTTTTAAGGTTTTGAATGTACTTGTGTTCATTGATCGTGTGATAGTGAAGGCTTTCTAGTACCCGATATCGAGCGTGGTCGGTGTCAAACCGACGTTTATCAGAGATAAACCCATCATAGTTAAAAGGATTATAACGAGCCCCACGACCAATGAGCTGAGCTTCTGAATCGGTGGCCCCTTTGCCCGTTCCGGCTTTTTCACTGATACGAACAATATCAAATAAGTTTAAAACATCCCAACCTTCATTGAGTTTTGATACAGCAAATACTGCACGTATCGGGTTGTTAGGTTCTTCTAACGTATTCAATAGAACCGCGTTTTCTTCGGATAATAAGTCTTTTGAGTCAACTTTTAGTACGGTTTGTTCTTGAAATTCATAATGTATATCTTGCAGCAACTCACGTGTATCTTTTTCATGTAAATAAAAATGGTACATCTTCTGCCATATATTATCCTCGTGTTCGTGTAAGGCAAATCCTTGTTTAATTATTTGATTTAGTCGCTCAACACTCAAGTGAGTTAGAATATCGAAGAACTGGCCATACATTTTAGTTGATGTTTTAATGTCGTTCGATTTAAATAAAATAATTGGCTTTAACTCCACGTCGATTTCTAGGGCAATATATTTGCGATATTGACTTAGTAAGACGGCTTCAATCATTTTGTCTTGGTCATCATTATTGGCTTTGACCATAAATACATTTTTAGAATACCCATCCATCATAAAAGAACGGAGATCATACTGAAATACGACTTTATCCCGATATTTTTCAAATAAGGCATGATTGGTTAAATCGAGCGTTGCTGTAAATTCAAGCATTTTATTCTCTGGATGACTATTTAATATTTTGGTGACGGTTCGCTCCCAGTTACGTTCTTCGGTTTCTTTCTTGGTTAATTTTTTCTTCTTTTGTCGTGTTTCTACATTAATATGGTGAGCTTCATCACTCAGTAACAAGGTCTTATGTTCAGCTAGACTCTCATACGTTAGACCGTTCTCACGCGGTTGTTCAATTTGATGTAACTTTTGAATACTTGATAGTTTCAAATAAATTGTATTCTCATCAGGGATAGATGGGAATACATCTACTAGCTGTATTGTGATTTGTTGTCCGTCTATTTCAATCCCTTCTGGATCAAAAAGGTACTTAGATGAAGATGTATTTGTTAAGTTTTCTTTGGTCTTACGGATAATTGCATCACTATTGACGAAAAATAGAACGTTTTGATAGCCGTACTCTTTATAGTAGTACAATAAAGCGGCTGCTAACACGAGTGTTTTACCACTACCCGTTGCCATATGAAAGAGCAAATGATTTTTTAACGCTGTCATTTGATTACTTCGTTCAAAAAAGATTAAGTGCTGCATTGCTAGTGTTTGATAAGGTCGCAGAGGGAAATGCAAATTATCCGCGATGTAATTTGGAATCTCTGGAATGGGATTGAACACATTCCCCATCGACTCTTTAATCTGTTGATGTAAAATCTTTTCGGCCACTTACTCTCCCCCCTCTTGATAAAAAGCATGGTTAAATTGTTTGGTTGATTCGTCAATATCATATTGAGTATCATCAATTTCTGAATACGCAACATAGGACTGATTATCATCTAATGATTGCATTATAAGTGTTTTCTGTTCATCAAGTGACAAGTCTTGAAATTCATCATCATCTTGAGTGAGGCGTTCTAATTCCACTTGATAGTTCCAATGTGCGACTTCCTTAATGGCTTGCAGTACGGTTTCTAGTTCCGACTTTGTCGTTACTTGGGTGATTTGAGATTTGAAACGTTCATTTAACGGCATTAATTCGGCATAGACAAATGAACCGCCACCTTGCCATTCAACGTCTTTAGAAATACCTCCTTGCTCACCCTCAATCACTTTTTTTAATCGTTCAATTGATACATCATGAATGTAATCCATTTGCTCAATACCGATATAACGGCGATTCATTTTATGTGCGACTGCTTGAGTGGTTGCTGATCCCATAAAAAAGTCTAGGACAATATCATGTTCCTCTGTTGAGAGTTGAAGTGCTCTACTAACTAAATCTTCTGGTTTAGGGTTTTTGAACACAACTTTACCAAATAGTTTTTGTTGATGCTTAGTAGCATTAGTAGTAGTGCTTGTTTCATTCCAAACTATAGAATCAGGTGTAATATCATTCCAAAGTGTAGTAGCAGCTTTTCCTTTTCCTTGTTCTTTTGCCTCACTTAAATAAACTTTTAATTGTGGCTTAGAAAGTCCTTTAGTACCAAATCTTATTCTATTATCATCTAATAATTCTTTGAAATCTTCTTCTGTTGTCCTCCAACATCGGCCTTCTGGGGGATGATAGATTTCTCCACTGTTTGGATTTTTAATAGGATATTGAAGGTTTTTTCTTACGTTAGGTGCATCAAAAGGCTCTATTTTATATGGACCTCTACCATCATGATCGTCTAACGTAAATCCATCTACATCTAAGAATAATCGAAACTCATTCTTGTTAATGTATTCTTTGTTTTTGGCATATACTAAAACATGGTTACTAGATACAGAAAGTAAACCATCGCTTGATACGGATTTTCTTGACTGCCAAGTTATATCCGCTATGAAGTTATTCATGTCAAATACATTATCAGCCATTACTTTTAAATAGTGTGCGCCCTCTGATGAAATAGTAATGTAAATAACACCTTTATTGTCGAGTAATTCTCTGGCAATTTCTAATCGATTTTTCATAAATGTAAGCCATGATGATAGTTTAAAGTTGGAGTTATAGGCGAAAGTATCAGCTGGCTTATTTTCATTAAAAAAGTACGGAGGGTCAATAAAAATGGCTTTTACTCGTCCGGAGTACCTTTCTTTTATAGAATTCAGAGCAACTAAATTATTCCCCTTCAATATTAAATTATCATCGTCTGAGAATGTAACTGCTTCTTCTTCGCCATCTTTTGTATAGCGTTTTGCATTAGTTAAGACCTTCGACGATAAAAGAGTATCAATTTCTTCTTTTGCAATCACGTTATGGTAATAGACTTCATCCTTACCTACTTCCTCCTTCGTCATACCACCTTCTAAAACGGTGTCTTTATGTGGGAAGTCAAGTACGACATCAGAGTTGTATCGTAAGTATTTTCCTTCACTTGATAACCCAATTTCATTAGAAAACTTGGTATAACTATTGGCCCAGTATTCTTTAGAACGGAAAAACTCAATAAATTCATCGATTTTAAAGATAACGTGTCCTTGAACATCTTCAGTGAAGTGTTTATGAATAAGCTGATCCTCTAATAAGGCAGCAAGTAATTCTGGTCGATAACGACGAATGTCTTCCATCACCTTCGTTTTATTAAGTGTTTTATCATCACTCCAATATTCCTGAAATGGTTTCAATTGTTCGTGAATGCTTTGCAATAACTTGGTTTCCATAGTTCCGCTCTCCTTTGTTATTTATAATATGATTATGCTGGTTTAACTTGCGGTTCAGCAGCTGCATGAACAACCGTTTGAATCCCAAACGTATCAACGATTGAATAGTCAACTCCATGCTCTTTGCACATTTTAACCGTAAATTGTGAGGCATGATGACGAATGTACTTGATGAGAATAATGACAACATCCGAATTGACAACTTTACGTTCTATTCGCTCTTCCCCTTCTGTTCCTTCTATCCAATCGAATTGACCGCCAGCACTTTCTATCGCTTCTTTAAATTCAGCTTTACGTGGTTGGGATCCTAAAACGAGTACACGTTTGTCCTCAAGGTTATGTTGGGTCGTGTCCTCTTTTTTCTTGGTATCTTGTTTGTAATATCCTGACTTCATTGGCGGTTGATACGCTTCTCGCTTAGTATCATGTTTCCATATGACTCGAACTGTCGAAGGTTGCGATTGATAATAGGCTAGATCGACAATATCCCCTTCTTTTAACTGGTGCTCTATTACATCTTCTCGAGATAGTAAAAAAGTATAAGGTGCATCATTTAATTTAATGTGA
>NZ_JBQQCO010000059.1:0-3947 GCF_052246295.1 Piscibacillus sp. B03
TGTAGTAACATGGTTCATAGGGAAGACCTCTTTTCTGTGAATTTTGTCGGCTAACTTAATTCTACAAAAAGGGTCTTCCTTTTTCTATGTTCTAAAAATCATTTACACAAAATATTTTATACTCTCAAATACAAATAAATCATTCCAAAACTAGATAAATTCCAAAATAAACATTTTAGAAGTGATGAATGTTTTATGGCTTCGCTAAAGAGTTCTTTTATGGCAACCATAAATATAATGGTAATAGCTATATTAATAAATAGTGCGATTAAAAATGGCATTCTTATTTCAAGGAATTGTCCTAAGAATGAACCAGCAGCAATGGGTATGGAAATAAAAAATGTAAATAACAACCAAGACACAGGACCAAATCCCGCTAAAAATAATGGTGTAAAAATAATCATCCCTTCTGGAATGTTATGTAATATTAATGTTGATAAGATAGAAGTACCTATATCCGTCCCGATTGTAGGACCAAGCGCTACTCCAACAGGGAAATTATGTAAAGCAATACTGATCGTTAAAAGTACACCGGAACGAACAAATATATCCTTTTGTGGACTATCTGTAATAATAATAATTTTATCAAAAACCAAATGTATCGAATGAAACAGTAATAATCCAATGATTGTACCTATAAAAAAGATAAGCCATCCACCAAGTTCAACACTTTCTGGAATCAATTCAAAAAATAATAAACCGAGGATTAGTCCTGTACAAATTGAATAAATAACACTAAAACCATGCTTAATTCTTTTCATAAACCATGCAATTCCCCCACCAACTCCAATCCCTAGTGCAGATGCAAGTGATCCAATCAACCATGCTGCGCTCATTTTATCTCTCCTTAAATTGATTTTAGAAATAAAAATACAAGTTGCTTAATTTTATTTGACATAGACTGATGTTATGTATAAAATATGCACATATATTAATATACACATGTTTACGTGTAGCATAAAAAATAGATTAAGGGGGAATACAATGAATGATCACAAAGAAAATGCAAATGTTGATAATAAAGAATTAGATGAAGAAACATTATTCGTTGTATCACAAACATTTAAAGCCTTAGGAGATCCGACAAGAATTCGAATTCTTCATTTGTTATTTGATAATGAATATTCGGTTAATGGCATAGCAGAGACTTTAAACTTAAGACAGTCAACGGTTTCACATCAATTAAGGTTTTTAAAAAATCTAAGGTTAGTGAAATATCGTCGAGAAGGGACAACGATTTATTATTCTCATGACGATGAGCACGTGATGAATATGCTAGAGCAAACAATACAACACGCTTGTCATAGTTAAAGTGTATTGATATAAGTGAATTATTATACACAATTTAGGAGGTATTAAAGTGGGGCACGATCACGACCATACACATGGTGCTAATAAAAAAGCATTATTAATTAGTTTTATTCTAATTACAGGGTTTATGATTATAGAAGCTGTGGGTGGTTTCATAACGAACAGTTTAGCTCTTCTCTCAGATGCCGGACACATGCTAAGCGATTCGATTTCACTTGGGATTGGACTGTTGGCTTTTACGTTGGGTGAAAGAGTAGCGAATTACAGTAAAACGTATGGGTATAAACGCTTTGAAATTTTAGCTGCTGTTTTTAATGGTGTGACGCTAGTGTTGATAGCGCTGTATATTTTTTATGAAGCATATCAACGATTCATAAATCCACCCGAAGTGGCATCAACGGGTATGTTAATCATTGCAGTTATCGGTTTGTTGGTGAATATACTCGTCGCCTGGATTTTGATGAGTAAAGGTGATACGGAAGAAAATTTGAATATGCGTGCGGCATTTTTACATGTTATTGGTGATTTACTCGGTTCAGTTGGAGCAATTATAGCTGCTTTACTGATCATGTTTTTTGATTGGGGTTGGGCTGATCCATTGGCTAGTGTAATCGTTGCACTGCTTGTTTTAATTAGTGGGTGGCGAGTAACGAAAGATTCTGTTCACGTTTTAATGGAGGGTACTCCCAAAAATATTGATTTTGAAGAAGTGATTAAAACGATTAAAAATGTTAAAGGCATTTTAGGGGTTCATGATTTACATGTCTGGAGTATCACAAGTGGGAAAAATGCACTTTCTTGTCATGCAGTCGTGGACGGAGACTTATCTATAAATGATTGTCAGAAGTTACTAAGAGAAATCGAACATCAGTTAGAACATAAGGAAATTGGTCATGTCACCATTCAATTAGAAAATGTAGATCATCCACATGAAGACTCATTAATATGTCAAAATAATGATCGTACCACGCCCCATGGTCATCATCATTGATTAAACATGCGTGTGGGACGTAAATAGTAAAAACAACTTAAAAATGCACTACTCATGAAAAATAAATGTTTGGTGCATTTTTAGCTTAGTATCCATTATGATATGAACTAGAGTGTTTGCTTGTGGCAGTGTACTTCCTTAAATTTGTTGGGTTTTGACTCAACCCCGTGTTTTGTTTGAGAAAGTTTAAAGGTTTCTTAACCATTGATCATATTTTATATATATAATTTCCAATTCCACAAATAGATCCAGAATGTAAATTAATAACTATTGAATATAAGTAATTGCTTGTTTTCCCATTTGCTCCCATGCAGCTTTAAAATCTTTCAGTTTAATTCTCTTATTCTTTGTATTCGTAAGCGGATCATTAAAGTAAATATATTTTGCATCGTATCCAGTTATGAGTACGGAGTGAAGTTTATATGTAATATCAATTAAACCTGTTGGGGTGACCCACGTTTCAAATTGATTTTCTGGTAGTTTACGATACAGTGTATTTGTAATCACCCATACTGGCGAGCCAAGATTTAAATAATATTTTATCATATTAAAATCACTTCCTGTGATATCGATAATCCTTTGGGATAAGTACTTTTTGGCTAACTTTCGTATCGGTCCGTGATATACACCGTATCCTGGTTCATTTAACGTATACATATTTCCAACAAAACCATTATTAGGGTTACCAAAATATATTTTGTTATTCTTTTTTTGATATGGAGTAGGATCTTTTTTTATTTCATTTGCCAAACGCATTTTATCGATTTTAATATCCGCTGACTGAAGTAACATTGCTAACGATGTTACTTCACACCCCCTTGGTAATTCAGGGAGCTGTGAAATAATTGGTGTATTTAAAAGAACTTTCGGTTTATAAAATGCGCTCTTAAATGATAATTAATGGTATTCTTCTGAATTTAAAGTAACACTATAAACATGTGTTTTTTTATTATCTAGACTTAAATATGAAAACAGTTTAATCCCCTTTTGATTTAAATGGCTATTAATACTTATAAAGAATAGAATCAAAAATAAAACAGAATAAAAAAAGCTTAACTTTTTATATTTTGAAGCAACAGATTTTGAAATCATTAGTATCAGTAACAAAAGAAAAATACTGAATAAAAACCCTGCTAAAGCAAGAAGCATATTGTATTTCTCCTGTCTTTTTATACATCTATCAAGAATGTTAAAACAAATTTTCCAAAAGTGGTTTAACAACAATAGAAGCGCATATTAAAATATGGAGTAACAATTCAATGGCTTTTAATATATTTAATATTGAAAATTTGTTTGGTGGGAAATTAGATATCATTATAAAAATAACATGTTTATATGTCAATATATACATATTGTTTATTTTAATTAATATAAAATTTGATAATTAAAAAAAAGAAAAAGCCATAATTGGTTTAAACATGCTTTAATACATATTCGAAGAAAGATTGAGTATAGAATTCATTTCTTAAAATTCTTTAACAATTTTTTGATTTTAACTTTCTAATTTTTAAACCATGATGAGAGTGTAAAATATTTTGTGTAAATGGCTATTCCGATTTTCAATGATATAGAAAAAGGAAGACCCATTCTGTAGAATTAAGTTAGCAGACTAAAATTCACAGAAAAGAGGTCTTCCCTATGAATC
>NZ_JBQQCO010000060.1:0-3684 GCF_052246295.1 Piscibacillus sp. B03
CTATTATATGTTATAACAAGGAGGAATTCTAATGAAATGGCAGCACTGTATTAGATGCAGAAGTAATCGAGTTATCATCAAACAATCTATATTATTTCCAGTAATCTCTATAATTGTCGGCATTATGTGGAGTCAATCAAGGGTCTTTCTATGCTGGAGAAAACAAAGACCTCAGTATAATGTTCTTCATATTAGGTGGATTTACTCTTTTGGTTAGCGCAATATGGATGACTAAATCTAAACAACTGTATTGTAAAGATTGTGAATTGAGTTGGAAACCAGCTAAAAACCGTTAAGCCTTAAAGCACGGTAGTATAAAGGAGCGTTTTTATTTGAAAAAAGATAAAAAAGCCATCCAACAAGCTTTAGACTCCGCGAAGGGATCATTAGCTATTGAGAATCTACATTTATCAAAAGAAGAGGAAAGGTTAATTGAACAGCGATTAGCAGGAGAACTATCAGAAGAAGAATTCATAAAAAAAGTGCTAGAGCAACAAGATAAATAAAATCAAAGAATACATAGCAAAGTTAACTGAATAAAGAAGGTAGCAACACCTTCTCTATTCTTCAATCATAAAAGCGCCTTTAGCTGTATCGATTATATTTTGATAATCTTCCATAGCTTGTTCATGTAGATTAGCTTCTGAATAGTTTTTGTAATCAACATTATTTAACAAGGCAATAGCAGCTTTAACCATTAAGTCATCATATGAAAAAGGGATTTGAGATTCACCTTCAAAATCGACTTTTAATTCAAACATATACTCAGAATTACCTAAACGCACTAAATTACTTTTAACATACTCAGGTTTACCCATATATGTATGACCTCCTATCAATCTTATATATCGATTATAATACAAACTTATCACATGTAATAGTAAGGGGTGATTTAATTGAAAAAGTTTCTATATTTTGGTTTCGGAATATATCTAATATTATTTGCATCCTTTATAACAAATTTCACTGGTAATGCAGTAAATGAGATGCCCACGCCATTGTTTATCATATTGGTTTTAACTATGTTAGGGTCTGCAGCTTATTTAATAATTTCTTTAATTGTGTCAATGAAAGAGAGGTCCTAAACGCATGGAACAACTATCATTCTATGATTATCTAGATAAAGAAGAAGATCCACTGTACCAAAAGCTACTGCATGTGACGAAAGAAATGTCTGTCACTATCGGTCCATATAACGTATCCAGGAATCAAGCTAACATGTATGAAGCTGTATCTGAAGACGATGAATTTCCCGCTTCAAGTATTGATGATTGCTACGAGAAGCTTAATAAACGAATGAATAAAGAGTAACGATAACACAATTTAAAAGGAATAGGTGGTGAACTCTACATGGCATTACATTGTCGGTTTTGTACCGAACTTTACGATGAACGTTGGGACAAAATAGAAGATGGTTTCTTTTGTGACTTCTGCGACGGATTTACATACTTCAATCCTACAAAAGAACACAAATATACGTTGATCTTAGAAGATAAAGAACAACCTAAAATTCCTATTCCTAGCACAGACATAAAATTTAAAAAGCAACTATCGCCCCTTCGTTATCCTGGCGGGAAATCAAAATTAGTCGAACTTGTTTATAGTCATTTAAGAGAGTCCAATCGGGAACACTTTGTATCGCCTTTTTGTGGCGGGGCAAGTGTTGAATTATCATTACTTGAAGCGGGTGTCGTAGATCATTTAACTTTGAATGACTTAGATTTTGGTATCTATTCATTATTTTGGACCATCTTAAACACACCCGATATGTTAATTGAACAAATCTATCATACGCCTTTAACTCAAAAAGACTATTTTAGCGCACAACAAATTATAAATAACGATTATTATGGTGTTGATATGATTGATGCTGCATGGGCCTTATTAGTCACCAATCGTTTAGCATACTCTGGCATTGTTAAAGCAAACCCCTTAGGTGGAAGAAAGGGGAATAGGGCACAATTATTATCACGTTGGAATCCAAGTAATCTAGCACATCGAATCAAGAAGATTTATGAGATGCGTGAACAAATTACATTAACCAATCTTGATGCTATATCTGTTATAGAAGAGGAATATTGGCTTGCAAACGCAACACTGTTTATAGATCCTCCATATGTTTCTAAAGGCAAACAGCTATATCATCATTACTATGATAAAGGTAACCACATGGAATTATCACTTGTTCTCGACCTTTTATACCAAGGGCAGCCAGGAGCAGATATGATTATCACCTATGATTATAATGAATGGCTCAATAATCTATTTGGATACCCAGAAAGAGAGATTATCGGAAGAACTTATACCATCTAATCAGTAAGAAGAAAGAGAAGATATCGCATTCAATATAGAACACAATAAGTTAAAAGAACGTCAAGAATGCGAGAAAAAAGAACAAAAACATCAAGCAGACAAACAACGGCTTGAACAACTGGCTAATGCTAAAGCAGAAAATATAATAGTAAGATAGAAAAATTAAAAAACGTACACAAATTTCCTTCCCACATACATAACTAAGTGACCGATTATGAATATGGTCTAATAAAACTTTGGGGAGGACAAGCGATTATGTATTGTCAGTATTGTGAACGAGAAACCTTTGAAGACGTATTTCATTCAAACGAGTTGGGGCTCTCATTTCATTCAGAGTGTATTTTTAGAATGTTAGAAAACGATCCGGATGATATGGAACATCGTTTATTATATCTTGAATGGAGCATCCGATTAAAAGACGAAAAGGAGTGGTAATCTTGACTCGCCAAAATATTAGCATTGAAGAAGCCAAAACGACATTTAAGCAATTGCAGTGGTATATTCAAAACCTAATACGACAAGTGGGAGACGAACTTGAACACATCGATTATGATCCCAACAACATCGACGAAACATTCATGGTAGATGAATTTGAACGAATTATAACCGATTTAGAAGTGGCCGAAAATAAAATTGATTATATTCAGCGCCCTATTATCGATAAAGGGTTAATTACGAAAAATGAATTAGGTCGGTACGAACTACCGAGCGGGAACTATCTAACAAGCGGTAGCATTTGTGAAATCCTGGCTTATGACGATTATTTTGACTGCCAAATGTGGTTAAAGACACGCATCGAACATAACGGCGAGGACTATTATGCAACAGCGCTAGGTAGTGACAAATTGATTAACGGAATGATGGTACGTATCCGTAAGTGACTTTCATGAAATAAGGGGGAGGAACATGGACAAAGAACTCATTATCTCACAAGCGAAAGAGGACTTAATTACCTGGATTCAACAACTGACATTCGATAACCTAGAGGAATCCTTTGAACAAATACGCCAATACGAAGCTTTTTTGTTTCAGTTAGCAACGCTAAAAGAATTGTAAGAAACACCTTCTGACGCAAATCAAGAACAGCCGCCACCTACAACACAATCAGAAGAGAACGTTGAACATAAATCGCAACGCAAACAAGAGCTAACACCTAAATACCGTCTCGAACGTCAATTGCGTGGTGGATACATTCATGAATTAAATGCTTATGTTCCAGAAGGAGCGCTACGATCTATTGGAGCAGAAGATGGCGACTACTTATATGCCAAACATAAAGGAAATGGCTATTTTTATTATGAATTAGCTGAAAAAGGAACACCTTCTAAACATGAACGTGAAGAGGTTCTTTTTGGAGTCGTGGAGCGTAGT
>NZ_JBQQCO010000061.1:0-3322 GCF_052246295.1 Piscibacillus sp. B03
GTGTGTGTATGTGTTTGTTTTATCTTAGTATTTATTGTCTATTTTAATTTGTTTTTTTTAGTCAAAAAAAACGCTTATATCATTCACAACGCCACTTTCAGAGATTTGTAATAGGAATTTTCATTTTTTAATAGAAATTATATATATAAGATTTCTTTATTTACTGCGAATTAAATGAATATAAACAATCATCTTGCTATAATATAATTAACTAATGGAGGTGCTGCTATGCCTTTTGGATTTGCTGACTATCTTGAAAAAGAAAATAAAAGTGAGCAAACTATTGCTCATTATGTGAGGTTAGTAAATGAATTTTTTCAGCACTTAGATCATGAATGGCCAAGTGAATTAGAAGTATATGAAATTGGAGCCAAGCATATAACGGGGTATTTACGTTTTAAAAAGACTCACAGTTCTAATAGCACGGTCAATAAACATATAGCTGTATTAAAAAAATTCTTTGATTATTTATGGGAAAATAACATGATCCCAATTGATCCTATGTCCAAAATACGCTACTTAGAAAAAGAAGATAAACCAATGACATTCACCTATCAAGAATTAATTGAACATCGTCAATTGATTTATCAAAATGCAAAATTAAAATCTATTGATAAAGCTTTATTTGCCCTATCATTATATGGTATTACATTTTCGGAACTAGATTTTAAGAAACAAGATGTACACGTGATGGATGACGATACCATTATTATCAATACAGTAGGGAAAAGAAATCGACATCGTTCCATTCATCTCGAAGGTATAGAGGCTAAAGTTTTTTATGACTATTATCAAAACATGCTATTTAAACCAACCGATTACGTCTTTGTTCAAAAACTATCATTAGTGGAAACGGAACAATATCGCCCTATTAAACATCGTGGAATTGTATTTATCAGCGAAAAAATAAAAAGTATTGAGCCATTTAAAGAGTTCTCATTAACTAATACACGTAATGCCTATATCTATCATTTAAAAGTGGATCACCACTATTCAATTGAACAAATTGCATTTCTACTAGGTGTATCCATTCATTATCTAGGTACAGCTTTACCATCGTTACGTGAACGGTTAGCTAATACTTCTTAATTTCGTATTACATTTTTTAAAAAATGTGTTAAAATAACTTTAAATATATCTTATGAGCTTATAAGACTAAAGGTTAGTTTGGTAAAGAAAATACTTTGTAGAACGGGAGCGCCCCGATATTAGCAAATAACACTCGAAGAGTGTGTGTAATTTGTTGATATCGGGGCGTTTTAATTTTGTTAGAAAGGAGTTTCGCATGCGTTCTCAACAACGTTCAACACCATTAAAAGATTTAACCATTGCAACATTAATTGGACCAGGTATGATCACAAATACAAGCAATGAATATAAAGTCATCGCACCTTATCAAAACGTTAATAAAGGACGTTTATTAAAACGTTATATTAACCAACAGAATTTGGATGACTACGTATTGCTGAAACCAAAAAGTCAAGAACTCGTTATTTATCTACCTGAAGAAGAAGGGGACTTTTTAAAGAATTGGTTAGATGACAATAAACAAAAATTTCCTCCCTCTGTTCAAATAAATGAATACACAATCTTGTTATCTTTTCTATTCTTTGGCGAAAAAAAATACAATCATTTAAAACTAACTAGCGAGTACAATACACAAAATTTAAGGTTGTTGGCTTATTACATTTATAAAAAGATTAATATTTTAATTGAAACAACGAAAGATGGTTTAAAGTTATATGACTGCAAAGCTTTATTTTTAACAGCCTCTAAATATTTTTCGATTGAGGATATGAATGAATTTTCATTTTACTTATCTAATAAAGAAAAGAAAAAGATTCGTAATTTGTTTCAAACGTATCGAAAAGAATATATGACTTAGGAGTTGATAAACATGCACACAAAAACATTAGAAGAACTAGAAAATGATGCCTTACTGGCCATTAGTGAATATCAATATGAGGACACATCTTATCGGCGAAACAATCAAATTGTCTTTAATTATCTTATGACGCGTATTAATGACGAACACGAACCCGCTTCATTAGACATCGAAGCTCGTATTAAACAACTTGTAAATGATATTTATGAAGGACAACTCATGTTTGGTTACACAATCTTTTTATACACTTATCAAGAACAGCCTAGTGTAATCGATTCGTTTAATCGCCTGGAAACGGTACATATTCAAGAAGGGGCAGCTCAATTATTAGAGGAGATCATGGATGACGATATAAGAAACATTTACAATCAAGCATTAGAAGAAGAGTACAAGGAGCTAAAAGATGACTATGGTATTGGCGACACTATCATGGGTATATTAACGGCAACAAGTGTCTCATTTGGATTTTATTTAGCTGTTTTAAATCAACTAAAACAACGTCAACTATCGGTAACCGATACACACTTTATAGAGAGTATCGGGAATTCGAATATCATGGAGGGGGCGGAATTATCGCCTATCCATTTTATTGTCACAAAGGGTTACAACAAGACTTATGAACATTATGATATTTACGGATGGCATTGTTTGAAATATACCAACCGCATTGGTGAAATTATATGGTTGAAAGAGTCACAAGTAGTGGAAGTGCTAGTAAGTGAAGGGATTAGTGAAGCGGATGAAAGTTTGATTTTAGACTGCGTGGTACACGATGTCAATACGATTACCAACGGTTCACAAGTTGAGATCCGTTTAAACCGAATAAGTCACTTCTTAGAAGTTAATGATAATGAGTAATACCCCCTTTAACATAAAAAGCGTCTCACGTTTTCATACGTGAGACGCTTTTACTTATGATTCAAGTGAAGCCGGTTCAGACTTCATATATCCTTTGCGAGCATGAAAAACTGTTTTATGGTTCGTAATCGATTTAGTTTCTAAAATATCAGCAACCATACTCGAAACGGCCATTGCAGCAAAGCGATTAGTTGTTGAACGTTGAGGATCACTTGAACTAACTTCCTCGCAACTTAATTGTGATGGAGCAATGTCATCCGTATCATCTAGGATGTCTGGATACACATCTGCAACTGGGTTGAGCTTTATATGTCCAAATTGTTTATAACCACAAACAACTTGACCGCTCCAACCACTTGCATTATACGACTCTAATTCTTCCTCTGACCAATCTTTTCGAGGTCGAGAAGGGTAATCCTTGGGAATTACTACAGATTCATTCCCTGCGTCAATATAGACTAATTTCTTCACTTGTTCATGATGGAAAAACTGGTGCATGATTTGCCGTGAAAAATTATTATCAACACAACCTATCAAAATCGGCAGAATCTCACGTGAAACAGAACTGTCGTGAAACGG
>NZ_JBQQCO010000062.1:0-3313 GCF_052246295.1 Piscibacillus sp. B03
GTTCACGACTGAAACCCAGCGATGCGAAATGCGATGCTCACTCATGACGAGTATAAGTAATATCATCGTTAAAGCACCCGTCGAAAACGTACCGGACTCTAACACTGGAATAATGAGATAATATAAAGCGATAAAACCAATAAATATAAAACGCGTCATCTCATATTTTAAAGGAGTCACGAACGATAAACCTGCATCCTTCAGACGTTCTTCGAATTCATTATCATCTAAGGCTTCTTGTGTACGGTTCGTAACTTTTTGCCAACCATTAATGATTTGTAGACGATGGGTACGTCTTTCGTCTATGGTTGAAAAAGTTCGGTATAATACTGTCGAACCTGAAACTAAACAAACTAAAAAGATACCATAAGCAAATAGATTAATATATAATAATTCGATCTTCCTAACCTCCCTTCAGACACTAAAACTAAATATCAGTACGTGGTTTTCTGAAGATTAATAATACTAAGAAGGATATACCTGTCATAACAAATGCGATTAAAAATACCGTCAAGTTTCTGTCATCTAAAAAAATACTCCAAGTGTTATAAATGTTGGTAAATCGGTAAGCGACAAATACGAATATTGGTAATAAGAAAACGGTAATCCAACCTAAAATCGTTACTTCAGTTTTTGCTACTTTTTCATTATCCAAGTCTTGCTTACGTTTTCCGATTTGATTATTAAGATTTTTAAGTGGCAAACTTAGATCCGCTTGTTCAGCAATACCTTTGTAAACTAAATTGCCAAAACGTACAGCAAATGACGATTTTACAGTAAAAGCAAAAATGTTGGTAGCTTCCCTTATAGACTGTTGATCACTATTCTTTTGCACTTGCATGGCCAATTTATAAAAAGCTATGCGTAAGTGTCGTTCTTCTATTTCATTAGCAAGGTTTAATAACATGTAATAAGCATTTTGACCTGCCGAATGATAAGATTGGTAAATAGCATGAAAATTGCTCATAAAAGCTTTTGATGTTGATAGCCTTAAATTAATTAATGCTAAGCGCAAGAATATATAAGGTACTAACATAACAACCGAACCAACAATCATGGATAGGCCTAAATCGACTCCCGTAGACCACACCACAAAAGTCGTCACAGATAATAACGACAAGCTCAATACACTAAAGTTAAGAACAGAAGGTTCTCTGTCTTTTGAACGTGATACACTTGCGAGTAATAAGTATAGGTGTTGATATAGAAAGCCTCGTTTTTTATTGTGCGATTCATTCTGTTTTTTCTGTCGGGCAACTTGAAAACGTAAACGGGTTCGATATGATGTTCGTCTTACATCTAACGCAATGGCTTTTAATGTAGGAATAAGAGCTTGTTGTCCAATCAAACGCCACAACCCGTAAATAAACATCGAATACCCAAATACTTTTACAAAAATCTCTAATAACATGTAGATCATGAACTACACATCCTTTGTGTCAAAGTAACGATATGTTTCCCCTTGAATAGGTGAACGTTCGGCTTGGCGATTAAGATGTTGCGTAAAATATTCTGCTAATTCATAATCCATGTCGTAGATACGTTTTTTAAGTTGTTGGCTTATATTTGCGTTGTAACACCACTGTTTTTTATCAGAATCATATTGAACAAGATATTGAATAAATCCTTGTTTTGTTTCATGGTTATACCCAATTTCGTAGATGGCTGTCACACGTTTTTGACCCTTGTCACTCTCCATAGTAATCCCTAAGTCTAACGCTTTCGAGACACGACGAATTTCATGAGCTAAACGTCGGTTAGGTTTTTCGTCAACTATATGAGTTGCTAGCTGCTCAGGTGTATTTTGAGGATCTGTAATGTGATAAGTCATTAACAACCCACGTCGCCCTCTTTGTGTACCAGCAATAGCCCCTTCAGCCTCCTGTCCTCTTACTTCTTGAACAATTAAATATTTATGATCAATTCTTAATGCATCATCAATGACACGGTTAATATCTCGATTGTGACTATACAACTCATGAACAAGCCGATTAGGATAATCACGTTTTAGTAAGCTTTCAGGTTTACCTTCAATCAAAACAACTTCATCTTCGTCTGAACGAGCCCCATAAATGGTTTTTAACATCGTCGATTTCCCACTTTTGATATGACCCGCTACTATCGTGTTTAACATTAATTGGCTTAAAACCTTATAAAACGAGACATCTTCTTGAGGAATCGTCCCATAACTAGCTTGGTCTTCAAATGACACCTTATTGACGGTATATTGTCTAAAAACGATGGTTGGTTGATATACAGCTGGTGGAATCATAATTTTTACGCGTGTCGCATCACCTAGAGCAATTTCAGCTGTGGGATTAGTCGTATTAACTTTTAATTGCTGATCCGTTGCTGTAAAGCGACGGATAAAATCCATTATGGTATCTTTACTCGGAAGTTTTTCAGGTTGACGTATAAAGCGGTCATTTTCTTCAATCCAAAATTCATCACCTGTGAATTTTGCTGCAGGACTATGAGGCATTTGATACCATTTATAAAGAACACCGAAGCGGAAAATCTCATGAAAAATACCTTGTGAAAGTGAATCATAATAACTTGGAAAAGACACATTTAATAAATGATGCTCGCGTAAAAATGATTCTATTTCATTCATTAAAAAAGCTTCCGCTTCTGAATCCCCAATAAGAGCTCTATGGTTAAGGTCTAAACGCTCAATTGAATCATTTGATTGTTGATGTCGTTCTTCAAAGAAACGATCAAATTCCTCTTTTACACGATCAACGACACTTTGGAAAGTTAATTCTTGTTTAGAATCAAGTGTTTCTGATTTTTCTAATATAGCTTGGCGTTGTTGCTGAATTTCTTGTGTAATAGAAAAAGCTTCACCCATCTTAACGTCATCCCTTCTTAAATCCTTAACCCAAACTTAGAACGCTTTCGCTCTATTTCACCAAAGGATAAATCTGCATTCGACGCAATTGTACGAGCGACAATATCTATAGATTCTTGATATCGAATATTCTCCTGTTCATACAACGTTTGTTTGTTCATCTCTGTTTCCCACCCTTGTTTAACTAGAGGTATTGAAATCAAGACTGGTATCTGTAGTTGTTGGTGGATATCCTTTTGTTTCGGCAGAGCGCCCGTTGTATCATACTGATTTAGAATCATCATAAAATCTTCTTCTGTAAAACCAATTGGTTTTAAAATGTTACGAAACGTTTCTTTCCATTTTCGTTGGGATTTAATTTGTTGATTCATCAATAAGAAGCGGTAATCAGAACTATATAAAGACTGGACCATATTCGCATTATCAAAATGACAACCCGCATCAACTAGAACAATGTCAAAC
>NZ_JBQQCO010000063.1:0-3292 GCF_052246295.1 Piscibacillus sp. B03
TTAGTAATCTCTGTATAAAAGCTTTCATGATTTAGATTAATGTGAACACCTCTCTCAATACGTTCAGCTTGTCTTTTATGATGACCCGCTTCAATACGACGAGATATGTTATCATCATCAATCCGTTTGATTTCCACATAATACATAGCAGAATGCTCCTCTCTCTTTCATTTAATAGTTTGTTTGGTATAGAAAAGCCCTTTTTCATAAAGGGCTTAAACTATAATAAGTTCTCTACTTTCACACATAATGTTCAACTTTTTTGTTAGTTTCCAAGTTTTTGTAGTTGAACAATTTTGTCACTACCATTAAACGAATTTTTTAACGATGCCTTTAGGTGTAATGACTTTCACCGACACATCACGTTTCGTTCTGGAAGTGGTTTTCGTTGTTTTACTGCCATCTTTATTAACGTTGACTTCCTCATCTGTTTCTTTATCAACAATCTCCATACCTTGAACCGCATGAAGTTTGTCTACTTTTCCAATTAAGCCATTAATCGCACCACTTGCGAGCAATAATGCCATTTGACCTTGTGGGACATTTATAATGGGATTACCACCAATCTCAAGATTTTTAGGTTTAGCACGTTCTTTAAACGCTTGAAAACCTTTTGAATGAGCAATATCCTCTATAAACTCAGACTTACTTTCAAGACGCGTATAGAACGTCTTAATGTCCGTTTTACCAGAAGGTACTTTCCAAGTGACCTCATGCTTCACAACTTGATCTAATGGTGTTACGTTCTTCTCCACAAATTCTGGTGAATTCATTTGCAATAAGAACTTTAATAGCTCTTGGTTAGTTTCTTTGCGTCTCCCTTTCTTCTTTCGACCGATGAATACCGATTGTTTAAAATCATTGTAATCAGCGTCAGAAAAAGAAAACACGCCTACATTGTCGAAATGTGTCGCTAAATATCGTGCTATTTTCTTATCCGTAAAGCGATAAGATGGGATCACATAGACTAAAATGCCATGACCCGTTAAATATTTAGCTGTTTGAACTAAAAATTTATATTCTTTACGTTCAACACTTTCGTAATCTTCTCCACGCATTTCGTAATCGTATGGCGGATTAAGGTACAACATTGAGAACTGCTCATTGCTAACGACCATACTTTCTAATGGTGCATTAATGAGATAATCAACCTTCTCCTTAGCCTTTTCAGCTCGACCTTTATCCAATTCAACCCCATACGTGGTGATATGATGTTCTTCTCCCTCTACCAACTGATGAAGAATGTCGCCTTCACCTGCCGTCGGGTCCAAGATACTACAATCACCTGTGAATTGTAGCAATTGTTTAATATAGTCTCCTTGCGTGTCGGGTGTCGCATAGAATCCCGCTTTTAGTTTATTTCCGATATGTGACATCGTTATCTACCTCTCTTGTTTAGTTAGTTTTTTACTTTATAGTTTTGGAACTTTTAAATTGGTTTCTCACCAATTAATTCATCAAATGTTTTTTCAAGAAGGTCTAAACGTCGTTGAAGTTCTGCATTTGTCCATTCTTCAAAGTGCGGTCTAGGAAAGGAATTAATCTTAAGGTTACGACTAATTAACTGCTCTCTCTCCCCTTTTTCAGTGAAGAAAGTCTCGAAAGTCTCACCTTTCCAACCTGCATAAAAATAGACATTGTCGTGTTGATCAACAACCTCGGCAGCTTCAAACATACGAGCTACTTTCTCACAACGGGTTACCGCCTCATCCAACTCGGTATAATCGTAGGCATCAAGATCTGATAATCCCATCTCACGACGTTCAACATTTTCCCAAAACTTAATTCGATACATAATCATCCACCTCTCACTAATCGTTTAATAAATAAAAAAAGAGAAGGTTTAACACACCCTTCTCTTTCATTAACTCTCTTATACTAAAAGCTCTGCAGTTTGCTCCATGACTTCATCAGTTAGTTTATAAATAGGTATCTGAACAAATCCTGAAGGTACTTGTCCATAAGATTCTTCTTCGATGATATTGGCTTCGATTAATGCTTGATCGATACCCATATTTTCTGAGTAATTTTTAATTGTTACGAAACCAATCATTAAAGAAGTTACATTCGTCGTAGCTACCACTTCACCATCGTCATTTTCAAGTAATATAGCAAAGTTTTGATTTTCTACATACCTACCTACGTTGACTGAATACTCTTCCCCATTAAATGTGACTGTCTGATTTAGTTTAATAAAATCCATATTAACTACCTCCCGTTTTTTAATAATAAAAAAGAGAAGGCGATCACCTTCTCTTTTTCATCTCTCGTGGCACACATATGTGTCTTTTTACTATTTACACACTGAACGGTCTTTAGAATGGCAATTCATCATCACTTAAATCCATTGGTATTCCTTCATTTTCTAAAGGACTCCCACTTTGACTTTGTTCAGATGACTCATTTGACGTTTTGCCCTCTAAAAATTGGACTTGTTCAGCCATTACTTCCGTTACAAAATTACGTTTGCCGTCTTGCCCTTCAAAACTTCTTGTTTGGATGCGTCCGTCAACACCAACCATGCTTCCTTTTTTCATAAAGTTAGCTAGGTTTTCAGCCTGACGTCTCCATGCAACACAATTAATGAAGTCCGCTTCACGTTTGCCGTTTTGATTAGAAAATGGTCGATTGACCGCAATGGTAAAGTTTGCAACGGCCACACCATTTGGGGTATAACGTAACTCTGGGTCACGAGTTAACCTTCCAACTAATACTACCTTGTTTAACATAAATAATCCTCTCCTCTAAATTTAGTTTGTTTGATATTAAAGATTAATCCAGTTCAAAAAATTCATTGGCCAAGCGTTTTAGTCTCGACTTAATCGTACGATCTTCAATTTGATGACCTAAACGATAAGCGGACTCATTACTGAAACGCCAAGCGACTTTTTGACCTGTTTGATCTTCAATCGATTTCACAAAAACAGATACTTCTTTCATTGCGTTCTTTTTAGTTAAAGCACGACAATGATAGTAGCGCTTCTTACCATCCTCAAGACGAATTTCAGCCTTATACATACAATCTGTACGTTTAGCTGATTCAAAATGCAATTCGGCTCCATCAAGGTGATAAATACGTTTTTGCGTCTTCCTTTCCATTGGGTTTACTGCTGCTAGCATCATAAAAATCCTCTCCTTTAAAAAAGTAGTTTGATATATTTTAAAGAGCTAAAGCTCTCTAAAAGCAATAAAAAAAGCACCCTTCAGAATGTTTATTGACACATTGTCATGTGTAATAAATCACTCCAAAGAGTGCTATTGTTTGATGTTTTCGACACACTTCGTCTAAGAG
>NZ_JBQQCO010000064.1:0-3216 GCF_052246295.1 Piscibacillus sp. B03
AACAATTTGTTCAATGATCTGGCGTTCAGTAAGGTTTTGCGATATTAAGTGAATGCCATAACCATGACAAAAAGGTTGAATAACTCTTTCCAATAAATGCTTGTGTAATAACGGAACATAAAAGGTATACCTAAACTGATGGAATAAAGAACGGTTTTCTTCAAAGCTTTGGTGAGCCAGAACATCATCTGTTACAATCAATAGATCACCATCACCACTTATATGACTAGGCAAGTTATAACTTGATACATCGTCAAACTGTCGTTTAGCTTCAGCCACTAATGAATGTTCGTTTGTTAACAATGTTACTTTCATAATGCAACCCCCTTTTTAATCATCTTTATCTTCGCCAACAATTTCCGTCTCTTTTACTTCATCACTGCGCTCAAATTGATAAACGACATATATACGTTCACCTTCTTGTACAGCATCTTGAATGGCCTTTAAAACCTTTTCATTCGCTATTATTTCTAAGTTAGAAATAACACCACTCGAACCTACCGTTTCCCCCTCGCCGACTGTTTGAATTTCTTGATTATTACGATCACGTACGTGTGCCACTCGGACATTTCGTAACAGTGGCTCAGAACTTGTCTAAACCGTATTTTTAAACTGAGACAAGTCAACATCAGAAAGTTCATCTGTATCATATTTATCTAATGCTTGTTCTAAGAGGTCTCCTTGCTCTTTCACAGAAACGGTATAAAAATCTGCGATATAGCTTCTACGTAAAGTACCTGGTGTAGCAAAAATCCAGTCTTCTGGTATTGGTGCAATAAACTCACCTTTAGATTCATCTGGAACTAAATCATGGTGATCTACAAAAGTTTCAGTTATCTGAAATCCCGACGGTATATCGATGGCTGCATAACCGCCAATGATTTTATTTGCTTCACTAGGCTTGATGGCATTATCAGTAATATGTTCAATAGGTATAGCCTTCACTTCTAGATGTTCTTCAGTTATTTTGTCTTTAAAAGACAAATCTTGGCTCAGAACCACAACATTATCGGTATTCAATGTATCTTGTATCTGTTCAAAGCCATAAACAGTACCTAACCCAATTACTAAAAAGGCAACAGCAACAACAATCCCCTTAAACTTCTTCATAATTCCCCTCCATTACGCTTTTGATATTAATCGTTTAAATAATCCTTTTTTTCGTCCCTTCCAAGTTAAGTGAGGCACAAAGGATTGAACTAGGTCTCGTATTACTTCCTCAGCTTGTTCATTCTCCAAGACAAATTCATAAGGAATCGTCCTATTATAAAAACTCTGAATTAATACACTCTCGTCTAAAATCGGCATGCTTAAGGATTGCTTTTTATCGAATAAACTTGTTAGTCCTTGTTTCTTTAATTCGTCTGACCATTTATTCAGAACGACTTTAGCATTTAAGTCATTTAAATGTTTTTGGACATATTCTATTCGTTGATGATTAGCGTCTATATCATGAGGTATAACGGACGAAACAAACACTACATGATCTAAGTAATGTAGCAACCTAACTTCATCTGTATCTTTTAAAGACATATATCCCAAATCAATTAACGTTACATGATCAGAAAACAATCGAGTTAAATCTAGTGTTTCGTTTCTTTCCCAATCTGTTATGTCATCACGATGTTCTGGATTGACCACTTGCCAATTGATTCCATCATGAGTTTGATTAGGTACATTATGTTTTGTAAGATCTTCAAATCGTCGATAGGATTGGTGAATGGAAAAATAGGATTCAAACGACATATGAAGACCTAATAAATGAAATAAATAGGTTTTACCTTCTTGGTAAAAAGGTTGGTCAGTAACTGTTACAGAGATGTCGTGTTCTGATAATGCTTTCGCTATTAACGTTGTTAAAAACGATGAACCCGCTTTACTTGTAACATTAACAACGCCTATTAACTTACTAGGTGTATGTATGACATTATCTTTATAAACAACTTTTTCCTTAATGACCTTTTCCTTGACCACTTTTGTTTTCACTTTAGGTTCGGTGGATTCATTGGAATCAATTTCATCATTCACTGATTCGTTATCCGGTTCATCTTTTGTTGAGGAAGGAATTTTAGTTACGGAATCGTGATTAACAAACTTCTTAACATTAGAGTATTTAGGTCGTTCTTGTAACTGATTTAAAAAGTCTTTAGTGGAAAATGAACGCTCGTTAAAAATATCTAACACATTTAAACTAACTAACTGCGATAAGAACGGATCTTGTTTGTCACGCTCGCAAATGTAGACTATACGTACACTATCGTCGAAACGCTCTCGGAATGATTGAAATAATTCTAGAATAAACGACTCTTTATCTTTATCGTTTTGGAATCTATGTTCTAGATAGTAATCATGAATGATGACAATATCTGGACGATACTCTATGATGCTATTATCTAAATAATCCCAGTGATAGACATCCCGTTCAATGACATCAAACAATGTTGAAGTTTTCTCTCTGATAATACGACTAAAATTCTCTTCTCCTATTGCTAACAAAACTCTTTCCATACAAATCGATATCCTTTCAAATGAAAAAACCCGACTTTAAACTTAGGTATTCTTCACCTAAGTTCAAAGTCGGGTCGCTCCCGTACACAATATTATTGAATTATTTTAAGGGCGAGAAGGAGGTTTGACGGACGCTCCTTCTCAATATAACAAACTACTTTTGAAAAGAGTGATTTGAGTTAACAAATCACCAACTATATAGGTTGGCTGTGACTTAATCGGAGAGGATTAGAATCACAACTTAGTTAATATATTAGCACGGCTTAATCTTTAATGCAACTGACAATATTCAATTAAGCATCACTTTGCAAAAATGGCAATGCGACAGGTTTTAACGTTGTTCCAGATGGTTCATAAAAGGCTTGTGATAAATCATCTTTGGCTAAGTAATCCTCCTCCACACACACTAATACTTGATACGGTAATTGATCCAGGATGAGTTCATAATGGATACGTTCAGCCATTTTAAATGTGGAGCAAAATAAAACAACAATAGGGTTTTCAATATTCAGGCGGTTAACATTAAATGAACCCGCTTCTTCATAATGATGTCGCCAACGATAAAGCTTATTTTTTAAATAACCTATAAAGTTTTGTCCCATTTGGGCTCGTTCAATGAGCCAATGCATCGGGCCAGCCGGTGTTTCAACTTTGGCTAAGCCTGTTACTTTTGGAATATGCTGCTGATAATTCATACCGATATTCCAT
>NZ_JBQQCO010000065.1:0-3152 GCF_052246295.1 Piscibacillus sp. B03
ACTAATTCTTTTCCCAGCAATCACAACGGCAATTAATAGAAAGACACCTGCAACGACATAAAAACCTTTCATCCCTGTCATGATAGCTCCGTTCCATTCTTCTTCAGTGAATGTGTTATGAATTAGGCCACCATTGTCTCCTTCGCCAAAAATCAAGTCTGTGATTTGTGGTAAGACAGCTTGAAACGGCATCAGAAGAGCATCAAACATCCATTTAATCATGCTTTCTAGCATATCAATCATCTTTTCACCCATCCCAAAGAGATCGGCTACTACGAAATTGTCCATGATTTGCACAGTTATACCTCCTTTCTTCTGTTATGAATGTAAGGCTTGTCTTTGTCTCAATTCATCCAGCACAGCACTATTCGATTCTACAAAGATGATTTCTTCATTAGAGGGATCTGTTTGTAACCAAACCGAGCTTTTACCACTTCTCATGATGCCTTCTCCGGGTTCAGGATTACCAAATAAAATGTCTAACTCACCTTCCGATAGGTCGAAATTTTCTTGTATATGCTTTAAGTCCACTTTGTTTTGACGTAAGAAAAAGAAAGAATACGTGTTTTGTAAAATCCCACGCGCTTTATCATTCTGTAAGAAACGAACAAAGTCTTGTGACGCAACACGTAAGCCTGCATTACGTTTACGAGAACGTCTCGCCATTTTCTCTAAGAAACTAACGGTCTGATCGTTATCTAATAGAGTCCATGCTTCATCACATAACACGACTTTTCGTTTATTTGCTAAATCAATATTTTTAACAAAATACTCCCAAATGTAATTTAGAATGACGTGATACGCAATTGGTCTTAGAAAACCTTCTTCCATTTTTGAAATGTTGAAGTTAACCAGTCGAGCTGTTTCTAAATCCCCCTCAACGTTCTTACCAAGATACGTTTGGCCATCGAATATAGGTTTGGAACCATCACGCAAGAAAGGTCTTAAGGCCGCAATTAAACGTTTAGCTTCCGCTTCATGTTCATATCGTTCGACCAAGAAAGTATAGACATCGGATATTGTCGGTTCTGGTTTACGGACACGCGATTGAATAATGCGTCCATCCACTTCTCTTGGTTCAGATATGTAAAGGGAACTTGGGTGTGTGGTATAACGGAATTTAGGATGTTCTTTATATACGTACTGTAACGCTTCCTCGATAAAGTTACGTTCAAATACGTTTAAACCTCCTTCAGAACCATCTTTCCCTCGCACTAAAATATCAAAGAAGTCTAAGACCTCGTTCATTTTTTCACGTATTGGGACGAACGATAGCATTTGTTTCCCATTTTTCTCTACGATCTCTTTCTCATCATCTTCTTCCAACGTCTCTAATTCATCTTCGTCCATATCTTCTAAAGGGATATTGGTAACGTTAATTGCAAGAGGGTTGATTCGTATATCGGTCTCTTCTGAAATGTTTAGATTTAGCCCACCTAAACGTTTGGTGATTTTGGTGAATTCACCTTCTATATCAATAAAGCGACTATACACAGCCATACATGCTGTTTCTCTTGCAGATAGAAGTTTAACGGCTAATGATTTACCCGAGCCACTTTCTCCAAATATGGCCATATTATAGTTGTTAGGTCGGTTTTCTTCAGTACCAAAAGCGTTATAAAATTCTTTTTCTCCCGTAATATTGTTATTACCGATTGGAACTCCTCCATTAAAGACACCTGAGCCACTAATAAAGGGTGCAAATGTACTTAATGAACGACGGTCAATATTACGGTAATTATCTTTGATTTCGTTATCAGCTAAAGGCATAACCGTACGGAAACCACTTACAACGCGATTCCATGTGGAAGCGACTTTAAAGAACAAACTACTCATTTCATCGTCAATATAATCACTGTAACGATCAAGGTCACGTTTGCTCTCACCATACATCACACCTGCTACTCCAACGTGATATTGGTCATTTTCGTTGAACTGAATTTCTTCCATTAGATTTTCAGTATCTTGGATCTTGGTTTGCAGATCATGAATTTGGTCAATGTTACCTCTTTTGGTCTGGAAAGATAAGTTCGAATATAGCATAGTGACCTGTCGTTGTAATAGTTTGATAGCCTCATTTTTCTTCATTTTATGAACATCAATACTAATATCAATTTCCCCACTATCTGCGAGTTGTCGTAGCCAATCTGTACGAATCTGACGTGGATAACCTTCTCTTGGTATAAAAAAAGGTCTGAAGTAAGTGGTTGTGCCTAATGATTGCTTCATGACACCATAATCTTCTGCGTCTTCAGGTATTTTAAAACCATCCGGAGAAATGATATCCCAAAAAGTCGGCTTCATCTCTAATTGAGTTGGTTGATCGTCAACTGTTGTAGACGAACCTTCATCCGTTGCTTTTGGTTGTTCGTTTGTAGATGTGTCATGTTTTGATTTACTGAACTTCTTTAGAAGCTTCATGCTCAATCATCTCCTTTACACCTGCAATATGCTCTGTCGTTTGGTCAGCTGTAACATATAATGCAAAGTTTTCATGTCGTTTTATATCTTTAAAACGATTCTTAGCTGCTTTACGTCGATTTAACGTATAATACATCAATTCAACAATGCCTTCACTAGACAACACATCAAGTTGCATGCGTGATTTTGATAAACTATTTTGAGCGGTATTCACGCGACGAATTAGTTCGTTGTATGCTTTTGTATCCGCTTTATCTTGATATTCTTCTTTTGAATCAAATTCAATATCTTTTGGATTAAGCGTATAGCTAAACACAATATATCTTTTGGTTTCATAACGAGGCGTATTATGCTCCCAAGACTGTAAATCACGTATAATTGAACGCCCATATTCTACGGCTAAATCTGTTAACCCTTCCTCTTGTTCTTGCTTAATAGATTTCTCCATCTCTTCAATGGGTTCACTTAGATCCACAAATCGATTTTGTAGATACCATTGAACATCGTAGTCATCTAATTGAGCTAACCATGTCTCAAAGTTCATATCGATGGCTTCCTGTTCATCTTGACTTAATAAGTAATAGTTGACGGGTGTGACTTCAACAATCATGTTGTAACGATTATTCGATAACACCAGCATGTTTTCTCGGATGTCTTTCACTTTACTTAGCAAGTCACGAAAATTCTTTGCTTCTTGTTGTTGTGAACGTTTATTTTCCTTATTCTTGTTT
>NZ_JBQQCO010000066.1:0-3148 GCF_052246295.1 Piscibacillus sp. B03
GCTTTATTTTAACAAAATGTTCCTCTAAAATAAAGTTGTTTATATGACTAAAAATGATAGTTAATGCTATTTAAATTTTAAACTGAAATATTATTATTAATATTGTGTAAATGGATTTAAAAAGGAGAGAGTGTCATATGAAATATTATAAAACGAGAATATTCTTTCTAAACACTTATTTAGTAATAAGTGTATTCTCTACAGTTTTTCTCGTTTTTTATGTATTTATTGAAAATGGTGATGTTTGGCAAATAATTACAACCTTTATAGCGCTAGCTTCAGTAATAACAACTGTGGCAATTTCAGCGATAACTGAATTACAGTCCAAAAAAAAGGATCTTAAATTAGAAAAAAGCTACAATACTTTAGTCAGTAATCAAAAACAGATATTGAGAACACTTGAGGAATTAAAGCTCGATAATAAACGCGCAACTGATGAAGCGGGTGAAAATTTACAAGTTTTAAGTGAAAAAATAGATGAATTGCACAACAAAGTTAATCCAGGTAATGAACAAATAATTACCAACATTTTCACTAAGTTCGTGGGTTTATTAAAAAGAAAAAAGTAAGACAAGCAATAATTCTATCGTTCTTAAAAAATCGATAGAATTATTGTTGTCATAGTAAGTAAATAATTTTCTAACGATGATTTTTTTAAAATATTCCCATTATTATATTGTTAAAGGAAACCCAAGCAATATGAAAATAACTATCTTATAATCCCCTCAAATCCTTATTAATTAGAAACACATAGTTTGGTTGAATGTGTTAGATTTATATACAAACTACTACGACATCTAATATTTTATTTTTAAACTGCTTCTAATAATCATGGTTAATCGATTTATCTACTAAGTTAGCTCACGACAGACATGAAAATGTCTTTATTATAAGGAAATTCATGGAACCGTCGTGTGTTTAAAAATTGGAAAGGGGATTTTTATGAAAAAGTTAATCATTTTCATTGGTGTGTTAGCGTTTTTGCTAATACCACTGCAAACTGTATTGGCAGACGGTGTCAACACATCCGAGAAAAAGGAGTACTTGATTCAGTTTGATGGCCCATCTGAAAAAGGAATCTTAGAAGCTTTCGGTGTTGAAGAAGCCGACATACTCACTGAATATCAAGTATTACCGGTATATCACTTAAAACTTACGGATAAACAGGTAAAAGGGTTAAAAAACAATCCACAAATAAAACATGTGGAAGAAAACGCTGAGGTGAAAGCTACTGCCCAAACAGTACCTTGGGGAATTCCTCACGTTCAGGGAACTACTTCACAAAGCTATGGTTATTCAGGAAGTGGTGTTAAAGTAGCTGTTTTGGATACTGGTATAGATTCATCACACGTTGATCTTAATGTCTCTGGTGGTTACTCTGTATTTGGGGATTCGCCATACAATGATGGGAACGGACACGGTACTCATGTAGCTGGTACTGTTGCTGCCCTGGACAATACTTCTGGGGTACTAGGCGTAGCACCACAAGCTAACTTATATGCTGTTAAAGTGTTAGACGCTAACGGAAGTGGTTCGTACGCAGGCATTGCCGAAGGTATTGAGTGGGCCATCCAAAACGATATGGATATCATTAACATGAGCTTGGGTGGATCTCAAAGCTCCTCTATTTTAGAAGATTACTCGGACTATGCGTATTATAACGCGGGTATTTTAGTTGTAGCTGCTGCGGGTAATAGCGGTAACTCATGGGGATCGGGTGATACGGTTGGTTATCCAGCAAAATATGATTCAGTTATTGCCGTAGCCGCTGTTGACCAAAATAATAATCGTGCATCTTTCTCAAGTCATGGTCCTGATGTCGAGTTAGCTGCCCCAGGTGTTGATATTCTAAGCACCACACCAGGAAACAACTATGAATCGTTTAACGGAACATCTATGGCTTCTCCTCACGTAGCAGGTGTGGCTGCCCAAGTCTGGCAGGCTAAACCACATCTATCAAACTCTCAATTACGATCTCTGTTAAATAACACTGCCCAATATCTAGGAAACTCTAATTATTATGGTAATGGATTAGTTCAATCTTATGACGCAATAAGCTATTAATCTACAAAAAAGGTAGGGGGTTCCCTACCTTTTTTACTTATCATTATATAGTGACAAGACTTTTCTTTCTATCAATTATTACTCAACTGTACATGAAAATAGGATAGTTCATTTACTGTATATTACAGAATTCCATTTTTCTAATTTAGTTCTTAACAATTCTTTTAATTCATTTTCATGATCACTTAATTTATAGAATAAGGATAGCGCTACTAGGATCACATCTGCACACTCTTCTTTAACATCAGACTTATCAAGTTGTTTGTATCCACTTCCCCAAGCATTTTTATAAGAAAGCATAGCTTGTGATGTTTCACCAACTTCTTCGGTCAACTTTAATACCATCTGTTCAACCGTTTTTCTTTCCGCTTCGCTTAATTCTTTGATTTCTTTTAATAGTTCTTCCATACAAACCATCCTTTCTTATTTAAAGAAATAACTAAATTAGTATTGTATGATTGCATTAACGTCATACTCACTAAGAAGTTCCCTTCCATTTAAATTATTTAATTCAATTAAGAACGATAGGCCAACAACCTTACCTCCTAATTGTTCAATAATTTCAACCAACGCTTTTGTCGTACCACCAGTACCTAAGACGTCATCTACTATTAAAATTTCATCTCCTGGATTAATAGAATCTTTATGAATATGAATTACGTCTTCGCCATAATGAAGACTATATGAAGATGAAACTGTTTCCCTTGGTAGTTTCCCTGTTTTTCTTGCAGGGATAAATCCTTTGTTTAGTTCATTGGCTAAAGGACACCCAAATAGAAAGCCTCTAGCCTCTGGGGATACAATTTTATTGAACTTTTTACTAGCAATGCTTTTTTTCATCAATAGTAGAGATTCCGAATAATAAGTTTTATCATTTAATAACGGTGTAATATCACGAAAAGTAATATGTTCCTTAGGGAAACCTTTTATAGTTATAATTCTATCTTTTAAATTCAAAGAGAGTGTAAAATATTTTGTGTAAATGGCTATTCCGATTTTCAATGATATAGAAAAAGGAAGACCCATTCTGTAGAATTAAGTTAGCAGACTAAAATTCACAGAAAAGAGGTCTTCCCTATGAATC
>NZ_JBQQCO010000067.1:0-3040 GCF_052246295.1 Piscibacillus sp. B03
ATCGGTTTTCGTAATCGACCCTTGTAAATCGATATATCTAGGAAGTAGTTTGGTATCAGCGTATAGTTCTCCATCTTGATAAGGGACTGCTTGGCCTTGTAATTCTGCCCCTACTTCACCGATTCCACTTAAATCTTCAATTACTAAAGGTGATAGATAAAAAACGATGTCTTCACCTCTAGCATTTTCATATGTTAACCGCCTCAACATCTACCACCTCAATTCCATGGCTAATTCTCGACTGGCTTTCTTTTGTAACCTTGCAGCTTCAGCTGGTGATACAGGCTCCGGACTCTGGATGGTAATATGTTGGGTGATGTTTGTTGGAGATTCACGCCCCGCAGAGTGACTAGAACCGTAACTATCAGCAGGTTGATGTCTTTCCTTTCCGATGAGAGCTAATAGTTTCATAAACTCACTCGGAGGTCGGACTCCATCAGCATAAGCAGGCAAGGCATTCATTAATTGTTTAGATTCATCATGTGTAAAAACCTGGGTTCCTCTCGGTAAATCATAGATACCAAGTGGTAAGGCTGCCCAGTTATTTTTGTAACGTGCTAATTCCCAACCTTCTTCTCCAACGATGGCAGGGCCACCAGGGTGGTGGTTTGTACCTTCCGCATAACTCAACATTCGATAACCTGGATCAGGAGCACTAATGTTGACAGGTTTATTAATTGGTTGAGCAAGACGATTATTTAGATCATCAGCAAAATAAGCCATATCTTTTAACGTATCTCGCGATCGACCTAATCGAGCTATTTGTTCATCAATCTTCTCGATTTGTTCTTGATATTCATCTGTCATCCCGGCGTTTTGACCTTGTAGTTCTTGAAGCTCAGACTTTTCATCTTTAAGCTTTTGGATTTCTTTATCAATCGCTTCAAGGCCTCTTCCTTTTTCAAAGTTAATATCGTGTTGCGTTAATAACAATGCTTCATAATCGTATTTTAATTGATCAATTTCTTTAAGCTGTTCTCTAGTCTGTTCTAAATCATCATTCTTCTGGTTATAAATATCTTTAGCAGTATCTAATTGCTCTTGTAAGGTGTCTAGTTTTTCCTGTTCTTGCAAACGGTTATCGTCTAATTGACCATACTCTTCAATTAGTTGTTGGATTCGAGCATCGCCTTCTTCATACCCTAATTCTAATAACCTTTGCATCTCTGCTTGAATATCGTTTTGCTCTTGTTCAATTCCATTAACGATCTTTAATTGCTCAATATAGTCGTCGTGTGCCTTTTGACGGTCAATTAGCGCTTGGCTCTTTTCTTCTTCAAGTCTGGCTTGGTCTTCTAGTAATTGCGTCTCATTTCTAAGAGCCTCCATTAGATCACGTTCAGCAATCATCAGCATTTCTTCACGTTTTTCTCTGTTCAATTCTTTGAGTGCTTGTAAGTTATCTGCATATGCGTTTCCCTGTTCGCTAATCGCTTCAGCTGTGCTAGGTGACTTTTCGATTATCTCATCATTCAACTTTAAGAATTCATTCATTTCATCTTGAGTAAAGCCTGATTGTTTTTCTAATTCTTCTTTTTTCTTTGTTAACTCTTCAACTTTCTCAGGTGACGATGTACTTGATAAATCATCTAAAACGTCCATATATTCAAGCATTTCATCAGATGTTAATTTGTTTTGTCGTTCTAATTCTTCAAATCTGGTAATCAATTCGTCTGTGGCATTTATTTCATCTTCCATTTGCCGAACCTTTTCATAACTAACCTCACTTAACTCTTCAGAACGGTTTTTAACAGCATATATCCCTGCACCTAACGCTGTTAACCCACCGATGGCGAGCCCGACCGGACCACCTAAACCAAAGCCAGCAATACGACCTAACAAGCCAGCACCACCAGCTCTACCAATAATACCGCTTAAAGCGGCCATTCCGCCAGTTACTGTACTAATAGCTTTAAATGTCGTACCTAAAACTAAGCTAACTGGGCCTATCGCTGCTACAAATCCCGCTGTTGATAATATTGTTTTTTGAGTTGACGTATCTAACTCATCAAACCATTCGGCTAAATTCGTAACACCTTCTATTAACGGAGGCAAATGATCTCTTGCCACCGTCAATAAAATTTCACCCGCTGGTTTTAACCCTCTAATTGCTTTATTACGTATTTCTGCAAACTCTTCGCCCATCGTTTTGGTTTCTTCAGCTGTGGTTTCAATAGAACCTTTAGCCCCTTCTGCACCTTCAGCTAATTCATCAAATGCAGGAATGGCACGATTTCGTATAGCTGTCATTAAACGTTGAGCCCCTTCAGCCCCAAACGTTTCAGTTGCTAAAGATAACGCTTTTTGTTTATCTTCAGTTTCGACTATGGTTTCAACAATATTCTCTAATTCTTCACGACTGTTTTTACCCTCGTCAGCCCAATTTCGGAAAGCTTTATTCAATCCAGGCATAATACGACTAACCGCAATCCCATTCGATTCGAGACTCGCCATGAAATGAGCTGCCTCATCCATCTCAAATCCAGCGTTATTTAACACCGAACCATAGTTGGTTAACTGACTATTTAATTCACCTAACCCAACACCATAGTCTTGGGTTAACTTATACATGTAATCTAATACATCGGCCCCTTGTTCAGCTGGTAGTTGCCATTGTTTTAACGCTTCTCCAAACGTTTGGGCATTTTGCGTGGCATCTTCTTTGAGTAAACGAGAGACGTCTAAAACACGTTTAGTTAAGCCTTCTAAGACGCTCCCTGTTGCTCCAGTGAACGTATTCAAGTTCGCAAGAGCGCCTGCGACTTGTTCAGCCCCATCTGGAACACTTGTAAAGACGTTATCAAATGACTCTTCTAATTCGTCTAAAGCTTCACCTGTCGCACCTGTCCCCACTCGAATATCACGGTAGGCCTGTTCCACTTTGTCGGCTGCCCCAAGCGCTAATCCCCCAGTTGCAACAATAGGAGCTGTCACACGCATACTCATGGTTTGGCCAAAACCGGTAAGGGTATCGCCCATGTTATTCATTTTGTCTGAAAACTGGTCTAAATTCGTCGTTAAACGACCCCAACCAGATTCT
>NZ_JBQQCO010000068.1:0-2987 GCF_052246295.1 Piscibacillus sp. B03
GAATAAAGCTTCGTAAATCGTCTTCTTGAATTAACTGGTCCATTTCTGCGATTAAAAGCTTAGATGCTTTAAAAAAGTTTTCTCGTTGATGACGACTATCTTGTGGCTGTTTATCAATTCGCCTAATTATCAATTTCTTGAAATAGGCGACCGACGGATGAACCCCTTTAGCTTTCTCTTGTTCTAGAGAAAATGATTTAAATAGCTCGGCTTTTGTAATAACTGCAAACGCACTCGCCTGGTCTTGGTCTTCTAAAGCACTTAAAATGTTGTGGTCATGATGGTCTTCAAATTCCTGACGTAATTTAGCAAGATGTTTTTTAGCACCACCAATTTCTTCCCCAACATCATAAGAGACTTTTCGACCTTCCTGTGCATCCGTTCTAACCTCTTGAATGATCTGATTCAATTCAGATTGTTTATCCTTCCCTGTTTGTTGAACTTCAAATAAATCAAGCTGTGTCATTCTAATCCTCTCCCTTTCAAATAAGTTTGTTTGTTAAATAAAAAGAAGTGCAATCGTTAAGACTGCACTTCTCAATTCCTTGCATCGATTATGTTATCGATAGTCTAATTGGTCTCTAATGGCTTCCTTCGTCACTTCTCCAATTTTGCCAACAAAATTAAAGAAAAATGTGCCGATTGTAAAACACAGTGCCCAAATTGGAAAGATTATTTTCCAGTCAAAGTATTCGTTTGACTCCAAAGCATCTATAATTCCAGTTAGAAACGTTTCATTTCTATTAGGCAAAAATTGATATAGGAGTAAATCAATTAATGAATAGATAGAAATAAACAGCAAAAAGATAGCCACGAGAACCGACAGAATAACCATAATAATCGTGATACCCTCTCGATATTTAATGATTAACCAAGCGTCATAGCGTAGTAAATCATTCTGTAACTGTTTAAGGTCAACTTTCCTTAGGTCTCCTCTGCCCTGGAATAACCATTTGAACACAATCCATAACACTTTGACCGATAACTTTAATCCTTTGACCAACCAATTTAAACCTTTAGCCACGTAACTCAATAACACCCTAAAAATTATGGGTGCTTTCTTAATAAATGCAACTAATTTCATTATTAAATGCATTAGACATACCTCCTAATATTTAATAAAAAACCTACTTCTTTTCTTGTGTTAAAAAAATCTGATACCTTCCTCAAAACACAAAAAAAGCGACTTTAAGTCGTTTAATCGCAACACACTCATTGAAAGTGTAGCTACAACTAACGACCAAAGTCGCTTGGTATTTGATAAATGGACACAATATGCCCAAAGGCATTGTTTAAAAAGAAAAAAGAAAAGAAATAGTATGCTTTTAATATACCATAAACGCTTATATTTGACTACCTAGCCCACAAATGATATTATGTTATAAAATATTATACTTTTTAATGGTGGTGGTGATGTATGAATACATCTATAGGTGAATGGATTATGGGGCTCCCTGTGATTATTCTAACGATCCTCGCATTTCTTTGCTTGATTGCCTTTGGGTTGTTCATTGCAGGTGGTTTCCTATTTGGTACAGGGTATAGTTTTTATAAAGTCAATTCGTTTTTTCGCAATCATATCTTTGGGCGAGCCATCGGCCGACCGTTAGCCTTTATCGTACTATTTCCTTATATCCTATGCGTATGGCTATATAATAAAATTCGACCTGAGTATGACCAGATTGGTATTCCGACCATATTACGAAAACAATCAACCTATATGAATAACAAAACAGATACGTATAATTCAAATGAAAATGGGAATTGGGATCACAACAAAATAGAATCGACTAAACATGAAATAGTTGGAGATGTATCATCAAATAACCCTAACTTTATCATCGAACAATACTATGCAGACTATGAGACAGTTGAGACTCAAATGTCCATCGACAATGTAGTTCCGCTTCTTAATGAAACCTATGCTGAAGGGGAAGAAAAAGTCTATTTAGCATTAGTTCAAGATGAAAACAACGATTCATCCTTATATCTTTTGGCTAATACCGTTGACTTAACGGAAAATGATGGCCAAGGTGATATTTATGATGAGGACTATTTAAACGGTTTCCATATTTCTATGACGTTCGATGATGTTCAGCAACCACAAATGGACATTAAGGTTAGTGACTATCAACATACATTAACGTATTTTGGCTTAATGTATGAGGTAACTCGCCTTCCGGTCTCTCGTATTAAAAAAGTTCGCCGATTAAGTCAAGAAGAAGAGGCTTATACATTGGCTCAAAATCTCATTCATGGCAAGCCTGCTGAAGAGGACAAAATGTGGTATCTAATGCCATATGAATTTTTTTGGAAATCCGCTACAGAAAATTATGTCTTTAAAAAGAAATATTATCAGCAATGTTTAGATGAAGCAATCTTAACTCAAGATGAAGCGGCAATATTATTTAAACGACTATCACGAATGAACGCTAAGGGAGAAGAAATATTTATGATGGTGGATCATCAATTTAATGGGTTATTTTACGTTTTATCCAACATGGAAGATTTAGAACCAAAACCGTTCATGGAAACACAAGACTTAATTCGTGAGCCGATTGTAAAAGACTACCTAAAGGGTGATATCGACTCTCAGACACTAATCCATGTTCTTAATCAAAAAGGATATCCAGCTGATATGATGTTTGGAGGATGGTTAGAGTGGAGCATGTAAAATCTTACACCCAAGAACAAGTGAAACAAATCGTCCAAAACCATGCTCATGTGTTCAGAGAACGTAATATGTATCAAGCGTGGGAAGACTATCGAAAAGGCACATCTTTACCGAGTTATCAGCTTATTACCACCTATTTAACCAAACAGGATATTCATAGCATGGTTGGACGTAATCCAAGTTTTATCAAAGATAAAGATACATTACGGGCTCTTGCTCAACAACATGCTAATGCCTTTACAACAAAGGAAGCCTGGGATCAATACGCTGAGCGTCACTCATTACCTAAGAGTTACAAGTACATTTACTTTTT
>NZ_JBQQCO010000069.1:0-2642 GCF_052246295.1 Piscibacillus sp. B03
ACAAGTAAAGGTGTGACACGTATAGCTTATTCTTGGGTATTGACAACAACCATCACAAACAAAAGATTAGCCCAGTTTGGGCTAATCTCTGGAGCTCAATACTATAGTAAAGTACATGTTTAGAGTAGAATTGAACCGCCGTATACGGAACCGTACGTACGGTGGTGTGAGAGGTCGGAGGTTAATCACCTCCTCCTACTCGATTATAACACAGGTTCCTATTAACAAAGTTACGTTCATAAGGTTGTAGTAACGAGATATGGAGAATGTTTCTGAAAAGTTTATAATATCCTATTGCAATAAATAGTATGACATAATATACTGTTAATAACATAATTAATACATCCTATTTAAAGGAGCTGTTAATAATGGGTACAATTATTTGTGCAAAATGTCAACGTGTTATTGATTACTTCGATCATATTAAAGTAACTAAGATTTATAGCCATAACTGTGATTGTTGTCAGAAAGATAATAAAACGAACTCAAACGCTTAAGCGTTTGAGTTTTTTTGTATACTTAACAGATTTTTCACATAACAATAATTTCATGATAAGATGATTGAAAAAGGGAGTGGTGTCATGAAAACGAGAGTCACAGATTTATTAAATATAGACGTGCCGATTATACAGGGAGGCTTAGCTCATTTAGCATATGCAGAATTAGCTGCTGCAGTATCAAATGCTGGTGGCTTAGGACAAATTACGGCTATGAGTTTACCTGATGAAGATGCACTATTACAAGAAATACATAAAGTTAGAAAGCTAACGGATCAACCTTTTGGAGTTAATTTTGCAATCGGACAACACGGACGCCCGTTTAAGCATATGGTGCAAGTAGCAGTGGAAGAACAAGTTCCTGCAATCTCTGTTACAGGTGGTAACCCAAAACCTGTATTAGAAATGTTTGATAATACAAACACAAAAAAACTAGTGTTAGTAGCGGCAAAACGTCAAGCTATTAAAGCTGAAGAACTAGGCGCTGATGCAGTGATGGTAGTTGGGCATGAAGGTGGCGGTCATTTAGGACGAGATGACATAGGTACTTTTGTATTAACTCCAGAAGTTGTAGATTCAGTTGAAATACCAGTTATTGCTTCAGGCGGTATTAGTGATGGTAGAGGGTTAATGGCGGCATTAGCTTTAGGTGCTGAAGGTATAGAGATGGGTACACGTTTCATTGCTACCAAGGAATGCGTGCACGCTCATGAGTCGTATAAACAAAACTTAATTGATGCCAATGAACAATCAACTGTTCTTATCAAAAAATCAATTGGTGCTCCTGCTAGAGCATTAAAAAATAGTTGGACAGATCAAATTCTTGAGTTAGAAGAACAAGAAGTCGGTTATGAAGGCTTAAGAGATTATATTAGTGGAGAAGCGAATAAACGATATATCTATGAGGGAAAACAAGAAGAAGGGTTTGCTTGGGCAGGCCAAGTGGCGATGCGAATTCAAGATGTTCCAACAGTTCAAGAATTATTTGATACAATAGATAAAGAAGTAAAACAAATCAAGGATAAATGGAATCAATAACAAAGGTTGTGAGCACAATGGAATACAATTATCCAATTGACCCTGATTGGTCAACAGATGAAGTGATTCATGTGGTTGAATTTTTTCAAATGGTCGAACAAGCGTATGAAAAGGATGCTAAAGCTGGACAGGTTATGAATCAGTATAAGAAGTTTAAAGAAGTCATTCCTTCTAAAGCAGAGGAAAAGACGATTTTTAAACAATTCGAGAAGCAGTCAGGCTACGTTCCCTACCAAGTCGTTAAAGCAGCTAAGGAAGCTGATCAATCACAAACTGTTTCGTTAAAAAAATGAACTCGGTGATCTCACCGAGTTCTACTTATATTCAATCGTTTTTGTTAAATCATAAAGTGTTGATAACTTTTTAAGTGTAGTTTCACAAAGTTTAATAAATTCGTCTCCATCTTTTAGGCGCACATCATCACGACTTAATGTTAAGCCGCAAAGGATTTCTGCCTTCTTAACGTTTTCGAGACGATCTACTAGTCGATCAAACTCACCATTTTTCATTTCTTTATGACTGATAGTATCAGGTTCTGTATGGTCCTTGGACCAAACAAAATTGTCAGGTATTGAAGATAAAATTTGATCTTTGTTTGCTTTGAGTTCTTTTGCAAAATCAGATTTAATGGGGCTTTCGTAAATGACCGCAAACCATATAAAGACGTGAGTCTCCCACATCCCCACCTGAAAGTGTGGTAGCTTTTTATATCCACGCTTGCTACTAGCCAATGCGGCCCATGTGTCATTTGGTGGGTTTTTAGTACGTCGAGCATGCTTAGCAACATGAACAAACATTTCATCACCCGTTAAAGATGAAGCGGTCGGCTCTAAATCTGTTGCGATGGCTTCCAATTTTGGTGATAGGCGGCCACGTAGTTGCTCCATACGTTCGTCTAATCCATCAATTTTAAATACGTCAAAGTCTTTTTGTGTAAATCCTGTAAAATTAGCCACGTATCATCGCTCCTTTTATGCTTGTCGGGAGTGTCAAAAAGTTTGTGTAAATGACGACGTTCCATCTGTATTAAGTTAGCTGCATTATTTATATGATCGACCTTTAGGTCGTAATGGTGGCTTCTTCTTCAGTTGCCAACCCAGCAGCTTG
>NZ_JBQQCO010000070.1:0-2559 GCF_052246295.1 Piscibacillus sp. B03
AATAAATTACATGTATTATTACAATTATATACGACCTTTTTCAAAATTAAATTGCCACAGCCCTGTTGAATACAGGACCGTGGCAGCATAGGTGTTTTTTCTTGTCTCATTTCCCTGGGTCAGTTCAAAGTGGTTGGTGTTTTTTTATGTTCTAAAGACTTTTTCCATACTTATATCAAATTAAATTTAGGGTAAATTATACCTAAAATCATTTTGATGTGAAGAGGGATTATTATGAGCTCGCAAAGTTTTAGTAAACTAACTGCATCTGAAATAACGAATCTTTGGAACACTTATATGAATGATGCAGGTGCTATTTGTCAATTAAATTACCAACTGAATCATGTTGAAGACGAAGACATAAAGCAAGTTTTAGAAACAGCTTTAGAAATGTCAAAGTCTCATGTCACAAAAATAGAACAGCTTTTTAATCAAGATGGGTATCCAATTCCTCATGGTTTTAAGTTAGAAGAAGATGTCGATATTACAGCACCAAGATTATTTACAGATGTGTACTTTCTAATGGCAACGAGTCAAATGGGGAAAATTAGTGTAACAAACTACAGTGGTGCAATTAGAGCTGCTGTGCGTGAAGACGTATTTAAGTTCTTCCATAATTGTTTGGAAGACTCAATTAAATTAATTGAACTAACAAATGCAATATTGTTGAAAAAAGGGTTATCCAACCGAACACCATATTTAACTAAGCCCCATAATTTTGATTTTGTTGAAAGTAAAGGGTTTTTAGCAGGGTTTTTTAGTGAAAGACGACCATTAACTGGTGCAGAGATTATGAACTTTTACGCGAACCATGAAAGAAATGCTCTTGGTGCCGCAACAATGATGGGATATAGTCAGGTTACTAAAAATCGTGAAGTGACAGAATTCTTTCTAAGAGGAAATGAAATTGCTAATAAACATTGTGAAATATTTGGTTCGTACTTAAAAAAATTTAATATTCCAGAGCCAATGACGTGGCATTCTGAGGTAACAGACTCTACGACATATGTGTACTCAGATCGTAAAATGATGTTCTACACTTCAGCATTAATCGGAATAAGTATTGCCTATTATGGCGCTGCTCTATCTACAAGTCCCCGACGCGATATTGGGTTAACTTACGTAAGATTAATTTCTGAGTTACTCAATTATGCAGATGATGGTGCTCGTCTTATGATTAAAAATGGCTGGATGGAAGAACCGCCTAGGTCAGTTGATCGACGTGAACTAAGTAAAAAGAATAAAAATTAATTAATTTGTTAGCTGTCGAAATATATTTTCGACAGTTTTTTTATGGCCCTACATACCTATTACTCTAGATGTAATTTTATTGTCATATTAATGAGTATTTCGTAATATTTTTGTAAATTCCACCGATTACCTATGACGATTGTCCTGAATTTTCTGTATAATAGAATTATAGACATCATAGAGTTGAGGGGAGACATACGAGTGTTTAAAAAAAGATGGTTTAAGGTCGGGGTTATATTTTTAACTGTATTACTATTGGCGGATGTTTTTGCTAGTTTCTATTTTTATGATTTAGCTATTAAACGGGAGAAAAAGGAATTTCTTCAAGATAATGATGATTTAGTTGTTTCTCGTGAAGCGATGGACGTGTTCGTTAGTGGAGGTTGGCGTGAGTGGGTCGATAATCAGAACTTTGAGTATTGGGAAATGAAGTCGTTCGATGATTTGAGGTTACAAGGCTACTATTTAGAAGCTGAGGAGCCGACTAATAAGACTGTTGTGTTTGCACATGGCTATCTAGGACGAGCACGAGACATGGGCCTTTATGGTGAGTATTACTATGAAGATTTAGGTTATAACATGTTGTCGGTAGATTTAAGAGGGCATGGACAAAGTCAAGGAGACTACATTGACTTTGGTTGGCATAGCCGATTAGATTTAGTAGATTGGGTTAATCGGTTAGTAGATAAACAAGGTGAAGATACAGAAATTATTTTACACGGACTTTCTATGGGAGCAGCTACGGTCCTAATGACTAGTGGAGAAGAGTTACCTGATAATGTGAAGGCTGTAATTGCTGACAGTCCTTATACAAGTGTGTATGACTTATTCGACTATCAAATGGGGCGTATGTTTAAACTGCCATCCTTCCCACTTCTAGATTCAACAAGTGTTGTGACAAAAGCAAAAGCCAATTATTCATTAAAAGAAGCATCAGCCTTAAAACAAGTTAAAAAGACAGACCTTCCAATTTTATATATACACGGTAACAATGATGAATTTGTACCAACGCGTATGACGCAGGAGCTTTATGACAATACGAATAGTGAAAAACAATTGAAGATTTTTGACAAATCTAGTCATGGTGAAGCGTTTGCCATCTACCGTGAGGAGTATATTGAGACTTTAGAACAGTTTTTAAATGAGTATATGAAGTAATGAAGAGCCAGGGGCGCCTGGCTCTTTTTGTGCGATGGGCAGTTATTTAATTCATGACCTTCTGGTCATGGATAACATTTCGAAACAGGACAGAGACGACACTGCGATGTAACGACTGGGAGAATGCGTAGAAATGTTTTCCAGATGGTG
>NZ_JBQQCO010000071.1:0-2532 GCF_052246295.1 Piscibacillus sp. B03
CACTTAACGTATCATATGTTGTAATTTGTTCCGTTGGGATAATGGCATGATGGTCATCGACTTCATCATCATTAACATAACGTTTATCTTGTTTAACCGCTTCGATTTGTTCATCATGTATCGGTAAATAATCCTGGTAATCTTGAAGTGTCTGTTCAATTTGCTTTAATATGTTTGGAAACTCTTCCGCTTCAGCCTGTGTCACGACACGTGGGTCTGAACGTGGATAGGTAATTAACGCTTTTTCGTATAAACTTTGAGCTGCAGCTAACGTTTCATCTGGTCCCATGTTAAATAGTTGATCGGCTTCTTTTTGGAGATCCGTTAGATTATATAACGTCGGCGGTGCTTTCGATTCCGTTTCTGCATGAACCGAGGTAATAACGCCTTTTTTATGTTGTATAAATGTTTGAAGGTTTTCCGCTTCATCTTTGTTAAAGATATGCTCAACATCAAGGTCTCTCCATTTAGCTAAAAAGGTATCGTTAGACGCAAGGGTTGCTTGAATATAAACACCCCAAAACGGTTCTTTTTGAAAGGCATTAATAGCTCTTTCACGTTGTACGATCAGCCTTAGAAGCGGTGTCTGAACACGTCCGACGGGATACACTCCACGTAACCCATTCTGTTGTAATAATAAAGACATAAGTCTAGTAGCATTTATTCCTATTAACCAATCCATCTCTTCTCTTGCCAAACCTGCCATGAGAAGCGGTTTATAATATTCGTTTGATTTCATTTCTTTAATCGCCTGTTGTATAGGTTTTTTAGCGAGTGATTTCGTCCACAAACGCATAACAGGCTTATGATTTTTAACAAATTGTAAGACCTCATCTACAATTAGTTGACCTTCTCTAGCGCGATCACCAGCATGAATAATCCGTTTAATTCGTGAATCATTAACCCACTTTTGAATGTTACGAACATAAGATTGTTTTTTGGATGTCGCACGCTTTTGAAACGATTCTGGAATTAAAGGCAAATCGCTTAGTCGCCATTGTTTCCATACTTTATCGTAATGTGACGCATCCACCAATCCAATAATATGACCGCTACACCAAACACCAATAGCCCCATGAGGAAAGTAAGTGTTATCGGGCGCAATTTCAATGTGTTTCCCCTTCTTTTGATGCTTAAAATGACCGCATACCGTTTCAGCTTGGATTTGTTTTTCAAAAATGATTAAATCCATTCTCTTACCACCCTTTATTTAAGCACTAAATACTAGCCATATGTTTAGAACTAAACAGCATCCAATGAGAACACGTTCCATAAATGATCCGGTTGTGAACGTAATCCAAAAGCGGTACCGACGTTTCTTAAAAGGATATAGAAGCGGTACACCTTGCTTGGTTAAGAAATCACCAAAAATATGTGATGCAATCCCTATTAATAAACCGACTTGTAGATAATGAGGGATCGTCAACCATGTGTCGAGTAACATTAAGTAGGCCGTCACGATACCTAAAAACAATAGAGAATGTGTCCAAGTTCGGTGAGTGGAAAAAACAACGACGATGATTCCCACTATTGATAAAGCAAACACCATATCGTGTTGAATAATGGTCCATAATTGTTCTGATGCATAGTAATAAGCGACTACACTCGCAATAACAATTAAAAAGGCGATTGGGTAAACATAACGTCCAACTTTAGATGTCATAGAATCCATATCTGGTAGTAATGAGCCTGCCATGACAGCTGCAAAGAATAACGCTATCTCAATCCATCCGTTTAATTGAATTGGTAACGTATGTGATAAAGTAACAGCTGCAACACCCCATGTAATTCCCATAGCTTGATGTCCTGTTGCCATCATAAAAGACACCCCCTATGCTGCTTGAACGACTTTCTTGTGGTGTATCATGCCCTCTTGAATCGCACCTGTCGCCCCAAAACCTTGCACAAATGTAATGTCCGTATCCCACTTTTTACAGAGTTCTTTAACAAGTTCCATGGGTACATGACCGACTGCTCCAAGCAACACGACGACACAATCAGATTGCTTCACAATCGTTTTGAAGGACTTTTTACGCCCCGCTTCATCCTTTCCACTATGAAATAGCACTTTACATCCGTGCTTTTTTCCAATTTGTTTAAATGTGTTTTCCTGGCTCCCGCCAATAATACCAATTGTCATCATAATATAACCCCTCCATAAAGTTTAATTTAAACTTTATTTTACACAGAGGTTTTTAATTTTTCAACTATTTTATAACAAAATATTAAAATGAGTCCGTTAAGCGGTTATATACATTCTTAGGTAAATGCCCATTGATCAAGGCTTTTGAGACCAATTCAATGTTGCTAGAAACTTGATATTTTGTGCGAATTTTTTTGAGTCGAGCTGTGATCGTAGCGGATGACTTATATAGCTTCTGACTAATGTCTTTAATAGACCGACCTTGTGCTAACTCAGACAGGATAAATAGATCTTCGGATGTAAATATTGACGTTTTATTTGATAACCGTGGTGGCTCATGCAATGTATCAGATACCTCGGTTAAATGAGCTTTTATATGAGATAAGATG
>NZ_JBQQCO010000072.1:0-2279 GCF_052246295.1 Piscibacillus sp. B03
TATAGCTATAAGCAGCAATATTATAGGCTGATCGGTAACGATTAGCTAATACTTCTGCTTTAGGTTGACCCAACATTAGCTTGACTGAATAATTGGTTACGAAGATTTTTCTCTTCAACCACATCGGGATCAGCTAATACATAATGCCCTTCACCTATTGTTGCTAATAGTTGTGCGACTTGCTGAGCTACATTACTTCCTGTACCACCCACACCCACTTGAACGATTACCGGTATATGTCTCTGGTATATAGGTTCTATTTTAATCATACAACATCAACCTCTTCTACAAGAGATGTATCAAACGTTGAGGATTGTTTAAATGGGTTTTCAAACACTTGATGTAAATCTACACCAACGTGACGGTGATTGTCACGATCATAATATCGTAATGTGATGTCAGGAAAGTAATCGTTTATATTGCCAACAATCGCATATAAAAAGCTCCCTGTTTCACTTTGGTTATCTGTAGAGGAGGGAGTCGGCGACATGTTATGATGCGAATGGATTTCCATGATTTTACGATGACGACGCTCAGATAGACGCACAGCCATTGACACAGCATCTTCTGATACTTCGACATTAACTACACTAGCAATTTGTTGTGGTATATCAAGAAAATAATCTTGTTCGTCATAATCATAGTAAATATCCGCATGACATTCCGTGCCTTTTTCCTTATAGACATCGAAAGCAAAACGACAAAACTCTACCACAATTGAAAAAGGAATTTTAGGAAGGGGGGAGGATTGCCCACTCGGACAATCGCTATATAACCCCTTCTTTTTAGCTTTAGAAACAGCAACGACAAGGTTTTTCTTTTTAAGATAAACCAGTTCTGTATAACTTTTAACGAGATCTGGAAAATCTTTTTCAACACGTTTACGTAAATCCTCGCCAGTTACTGGCTCTAACACTTCTTCACCTTTTTTCTTACGCATGATACCATTTTTAATCTCATCTTCAGATAAATACTCTGTAATGTCGATTTCTTCACCTAAGTGGTAGAACTTAGTATTTGGCTTGATATCAAACGTGTTTTCATCCTTATTTTTTGATTGATTTGTCTTGCTGCTTTGATTATTAGTTGCGTTCGTTTGTTTAGATTTTTTGGGTTCTTCCTTTCCTTTCGGTTGATTATCTTGCTGTTTAACCTCTTCCTGACGTTTTTCTTCTGATTCCTCTGTAATATTAAATAAGCTGAATACATCTTGTGACATAATAATCCTCTCCTTAATAGTAGTTTGTTTAATTTATTATTTAAAAATGTCCTTACATAGATTTAACAGTTTCTTGAAATGTTTCACGTGTCGGAACTAATATATCATCGTTAAATTCCTTTTCGTTAAACGTATCAAGATATAACTCTTCAAGTGTTAATCTTAGGGTTGTTTTGGCTCCGTAATCTGTATCAAAAGGTGAGTTCACAAAGAACGAGTGATATGTGACGAGTTGGTCTAGAGACTGAATATCAGGTAATCGATTTCCTCCCATACAAACTTTCCCATCTCGATCAACATGCGAGTATGGAAAATGACACATTTTCGTATCATTATGGATTGGTTCATCTTTAACTGCCCAAATATGCTTTAATGAGACGTTATACGTCTGTTTATTCTGTTTACAGAAGTAATGGAAAAGCATTTTGGGAAAGCCAACTCGAATGGCATCGTTACGGAAATTAATCACCCATTGTTTCTTAGGAACTTCACAAAATACGTGTACACCTTCATCAGTTTCTCTGTAACGTATAGCGTTAGACGGTAATGTTCCCGTATCCATTTGTAAATCTTCTACGGATGCATTAATCACTTTCCTTAACTCATCAACAGTCATGTGAAAGTGACTTAAAACGCCATTTTGTTCTTCAGAAACTTGAACTAGATTATCGGTTGCCATCCTTTCATCATCCAACTCGATGATTAGTTTCATGATAATGTTCTCCTTTCAAATCGAATATGTTTAATAGATTGGTGATAAATTCACTAAATTCAAGGTCACCCATCTCCATCGAAAACATCAGCATATTTACTTTAGGCCCATGTACGATGTGAGTAATAGAAGGTGGCGCAATCTCATTAAGGGTTTTGATGGTGTTTTCATTACATTGAGTAAATATAGGGTCTCGAACACCAATGAGTGTTTCACCAAAGTATGGTTCATTGATGGTGTCTTCTAATTCTAAAAATTTAAAGACATCACAGACGATGTCGTCTTGAAACCAATCAGCGTACTCAAAAAGTCGTTTGAGAACATCTGTAATAAAGTGAAAGTTTACAC
>NZ_JBQQCO010000073.1:0-2184 GCF_052246295.1 Piscibacillus sp. B03
CTAATGACGGTTGATTCATCACCTTCTAATTCAAATTCATGTTGTAAACCTAAATCTCTACATTGAACCCATTTCATAATAAAGCCTCCTAAATAAAAATGTAGTGTTGTTTTCGTTTTGTTAATTAAAACTATAAAGAAAATAAATACACCAGTAAGCAATTATTATAGTTATGAAAAACTTAGTAATATCAAAAAAAGTTTTCTTAGCTTCTCTATTTATTTCATCTAGTGGTTTATTTTCAGATAACACCGATGATTCTGCTAGTGAAAGTGTCCAAACATATAAGACGAACAAGCTAATTGATAATGAAGATATGCTTGTGAATTTACTTATATCTCCGTGAGAGTTTATAAACATGAGAACATAAATAAACGAAACGAAAATTAATAACGAAGATATTATTAGTGACGTATTCGCTACAATTTTTGACAACATCAACCTGGCATTCATTTTAACTCTCCTTAATTTATTACAATTCATGTATCCACTGCGTTATTTATGTCGTGCTGCGTCATAAATTCTACGAGTTCTTCAGAAATAGGTTTCCACTCTGCATCTGTGAAAAACTCGTCATTATAAAAGGTCAAATACTCATTTTCCTTTACATCATAAAAGAACCCTATTATCTTTTTACCATTAAGATAATCACCGTTTCCACATGGATAAAATACACCTTCTGTAATTTCTTTATATAAGTGGTCAATATCAGAAGAATCCATATTATCAGAAGGATCTTCATCGCTTAAATATGCGTTCATACCAATATCAAGAATAAAAAAACACTTTGTTTTTTTACTGGGCTTAATTTTCATATTACTTCCCCTTTGTAGTTGTCCGTATTACGCAGCAAGATAGCGTTTGATTTGTTCTCCTGCCCATTTACCCATTTGAACTGGAACAGCGTTCCCAATCTGTTTATACGCATCATTATCTGTACCTTCAAATTCAAACCAATCAGGAAATCCTTGTAACCTCGCATATTCTTTAACTGAATACGGTCTAATAGATTTACCATCATTTATTAATCTAGTTGATCTGTCTTTGGAATAATGAGCTACACAAGTTGGTGCAATATCATCTAAAGTTGATATGATAGGCTTATCTCTATAAGTACCGTTAATTCTATTTTGAACGTATTTAGGGGTTGTATTGTTCAATAACGTTCAGACATTAGTTCTTTTACAATCTTACCTTTTTCATCTAACTCATAATCAAACCATTGTTGACAATCATCATTATCACATTCTAAATAATCCTTATCTGAATCGTACTCACTAGAGCTATATGGTCGTTTATATATCTTGTTGTCTTTTGTGATTTTGTGACGATAAACAGATTCTGTTTCTTTATAAAGCTCCAACTCTCCTATTTTGCATTTTGGGCATTTAATCTTGATCACTCCTTCACACAGGGGTCTATTCGGTACTTTCCTTGTTTTTCTCGCTAACCAGTGTTTCCTGAACAATATCATTGATTGCTTCAATTCTACCTTGATACCACCAATGTTTTTTGGTATTTAATCTATGTTTGTTCTTTTTATGTATATAAAAATCTTTAATTTCTTTTAATCGATTGTGATTGATTTGGAAAGTTTCATTATCTTTCACAATAATATTAGAATGGGTATTATTTGTTTTAAAACCTTCAAAGTCTATAGAATTTCCTTCTATCTCCTGGAGTACATCTTTTATAGTCTCAATCTTTCCTTGGTACCACCAAGCACCTTTACTTTTATATTGGTAGATATCTTTTTTACTCAGATAAAACTCTTTAAATTCTAAAAGTCGCTCGATAATATCATGCAAGTAGCAATCATCTCCTTTAATGACTCTATACATTTCTCGTTCTAAAAATATTGACTTTAATTTCCTTCTTTTAATTGCTCGATCAATTCTTCTCTACTCATTTCACCCATAGCAACTTTACGAATAACTTCTTTATCTTCTTCAGTTACTTCAAAGCCCTCAATTTCCAATTGATGCTTAACATGAGCGAATGATTGCTCAAATTCTTCTTGAGATAGCTTTTTCATTCCCTACACCAACTTTCAATGATTGTTTACGTTTATGTAATAGAGTTGGAGAGGCAAAGGTCCTCTCCAATGTCCCCTATAATCCTGACGCTTTATTTTCAAATGAAGCTGGGTCTATTTTAGTTCTTCCATTATTAATGACATTCTTA
>NZ_JBQQCO010000074.1:0-2174 GCF_052246295.1 Piscibacillus sp. B03
TTTTTGTGCGATGGGCAGTTATTTAATTCATGACCTTCTGGTCATGGATAACATTTCGAAACAGGACAGAGACGACACTGCGATGTAACGACTGGGAGAATGCGTAGAAATGTTTTCCAGATGGTGAAAATCCATATCCAAGGAGACTGACCTAGCTTGGAAAGTCTAACCTAGGGCAACACTGTGAAGTGTTGTCTGAAGGAGGTGCGGTAACCGAGAGGTCCGTAGACGAATGAATAGACCCTAATACGTATTAGTGTAAAACACAACGGCCGGGCGAGTTGGAGACTCTTCGAAAAGTGAGGAAACCCACTAGTAAAGATGTTCTTCGAGAAGTCAGAACAAAGAACATAGCTCGTTAGGTGATGGTGTAGGGTATGTTCAGAAGGAATAAATAATGACCCCATGAGGTCTCCAACTCTCCGAACAGGCAGGGTTCTAACCTATAAGGGAAATCCGAAATGGTAATGAACAGTTGGAGAAGTCAGATGTTCTCATAGTACGGAAGTAGATAATTGACCAAAACAATTATTGAACGGAAGGGGAACAACCTATGGCTCCAAGTCAAAGATAGGGTGTAATGTGAACAGAAAAGTTACTGTGGTAAAACGATTTGGAAGTACATCAAGGAAGGACGAGGAATAAATAATGAATCAAGAATGGAAGTTTAAACTACACAGTATATACGGACAATTACTCTTTGACCGAAAACTGACGAACAGTTTTAGGAAAGTTAAAGAAAACAAAGGAGCAGGTGGGATCGATCAAGTAACAATTGATGACTACGAAGGAAATCTCGAAGAGAATATATTAAAGCTCTTAGAGAAGCTAAAACATAAAAGTTATCAACCTACACCTGTTAAGCGTGTGAATATACCTAAGAAGAACGGTGATAAACGCCCTTTAGGAATCCCAACCATTGAGGATAGAGTGGTGCAACAAACAGTAGTAGATATTCTCCAACCTAAATTCGAAGACCACTTATTCCATAATTGGTCTGTAGGATATAGACCAAACCGAGGTGTACAACGAGCATTACAAATAATTTTGTGGAATATTGAACAAGGTTATAATTACATCTACGATTGTGACATAAAAGGTTTCTTTGACAATATTCCACATAAGAAACTTATAAAAGTTCTTAATAAATATGTATCAGACCGTACAACACTTAACTTAATTAACCAATGGTTAAAAGCTGGATATATGGAAGAAGGCAAATGGAAACAGTCTGAATCTGGGGCACCGCAAGGTGGAGTTATTTCACCATTATTGTCAAATGTCTATCTCAATGAACTAGATTGGGAATGGGATTTAAATGGAATAAGGTTTGTCCGATATGCTGATGACTTCTTACTATTTGCGAAGACAAAGGAAGATATCTTGAAAGCCAAAGATATAACTAAGAAGAAACTAAATGAATTAGGGCTACAGATTGCAGAAGGTAAGACAAAAGTGGTTAACTTTCATGATGATGATTTCGACTTTCTAGGATTTACATTCCACCATTGGAGACAACGTAAGAAAGATAAGAAACCATCATTTCACGTAACACCAAAAGAAGAATCCATTAAGGATTTTAGGTTGAAAATCAAGAAGAGGACAAAGAAAACACTCACCCTCAGTAAAGAGGAATGGATTAAAAGAGTGAACCCTATAATAAGAGGAAAAGTAAACTACTATTTAACTATAATCAAAGCAATCAAGGCGAATGAGCAACATGGCCAACAGAGTCACTGTGTGACTCGTAAAATGAGAGGAATATTACTATCAATCGATGGATATATTCGAAAGCGTTTACGAGTAGCCATGATACACAAACACCCTAATCAGAGGAAAGGTTATAAAATGAATTACAGATGGAACATATCTTTCTTCGTTGGAATCAAACTGATTCCAAGTTACTGGCTATATCTCAATAAAATATATGACTATTCCTTACAACAATATATGGAAGATATGAGGAATAAGAACCGACGCAAAACTCAGAATGCAGTAAGAAGAGCAAAAGAAAGAGGTGAGGAATACTTTACTCCTCACCGACTTCAAAAGATGCAAAATGCCTGGAACGCATCACCTTGATACATTGTGAACATAAGGGTAAGCCGTATGCCTTAATAGGGCACGTACGGTTTGATAAGGGGGAAGCTACGAAAGTAGTTTCCCTACTTTAT
>NZ_JBQQCO010000075.1:0-2095 GCF_052246295.1 Piscibacillus sp. B03
TTCATAGGGAAGACCTCTTTTCTGTGAATTTTAGTCTGCTAACTTAATTCTACAGAATGGGTCTTCCTTTTTCTATATCATTGAAAATCGGAATAGCCATTTACACAAAATATTTTACACTCTCTAATCAATACTATAGAAATAGATTAGCTTGTTTATATATTTGATTAACTTTATTTTGTAATAATGATTTTTGAATGCATTATCTAATTTTTTCCTATTTATATATGTTGGGTTATTTATAGCCTCTTTTAATAAACCATAATTTTCATTAATAGATAAGAATTTTTTTAGGATAATATTTGTATATAGATCTGGGTTATGATTAAAAAAATTGTCCATATTCTTTTCGCCTTTTTTCTTATTTTTCATAAAAAACCTCCTTTAAACAATAAGTTCTATATATAAATTAAAGAGATTTTCATTATGTAATTATAAACCATTTACGAACAAATGTTCTATAAAATTTATGATTTTTTCTAACAACTTTACTAATTAAATTTATTTTAAATTAACTTCTATCTCTTTAAGGCTTAAAGGAGTGTGGTAGTTAATGGGAGCAGATGTTTCAAGTTGGGTATCAATTATTGGTAATTTCGGTTTTCCTATTGCAATAACTATTTATTTATTTTCAAGATTCGAACGCAAATTAGATCAACTAGAAAAAGCAGTTATTGAATTATCTGATGTAATTAAAGATTTTAAAAAGTAAACCTCATTTATTTGTCCAATTTGTAAACTTATTTGTAAAAATATTATTTTGAGGTTTATTTTTAATTACTTATTTCTCTTTATAAGAATGTAAGGGCATGATACTGGCCAGTATGCTCTAATAAATAATAGGAGTGATTTTGATGGGTACATTAGATGGTGTAAAAATTTTGGTTGATCCTGGACATGGTGGAGATCATCCAGGAACTACGCATGATGGTAATATCGAAAAAGAAATTAATTTAGCTGTTGGTCACAAGTTAGCCAATGAATTAGCTTCACGAGGTGGTTGGTTATATATGACACGAAGCGATGATAGTGATTTTGGAGGTACTACATCAGGTGAAGATATTAATTTACGAGTAGATTATGTTAATGATAATTACTACCCATATAATTATGATGCCTTGGTAAGTCTTCATGTTAATACTGCATATGCAGGAGGAATCGGTGCTTATTCATTAGATCCTGACGCTGGTGGAGCTAGTGATGAAGAGTTATATCAATCGGACCTATTAGCTAGTAATATTTCTGCTGCTATGGGAGGTTATAGAACATATACTAAAAACTTAGCCATATTAAGAGATACTTGGGGATCCGCTCCTAAAGTGTTAGTGGAAATGGAGACTATTGATTCTGACTATATTTACGATAATTACTGGCAAGATAACATGGCTCAAAAAATTGCAAATGGTATAGATAATTATTTTAATTAATAAGTGAAATTAGTAGGAGAGGGTAGTTTCCCTACCCTTTACACTACTACACCACAGTACGTGTTCCGCACACAACTGCTCAATAACTTGAGTACGCTTCTCGAGAGTTGGTTTAAACATTTTAAACCAACTCTCGAGAATTTTTTTATGTAAATCAATTACCCTATAATTGAAATATAAAATAATATCTTATTTAAGAGATTTACTTGCTATTTACTACATTTTCTTAACCGCTGAACCTATTGAGGTTGCTGAAAAAAGTCCAACAAACCCGATTATTTAACTGATTCTAAAAAACTTGTTAATTTCTACGAACAGTTAGGATTTAAGCTAATTACTGATAACCATTTTGTCATGAAGCTAGCAAAAAACCGTTTCACTTATAATGATGTTAGGTATTAGTGAAAATTGTGGAAATATCACAATAGTAGCGGAAAGAACGCTAGCTTTAGGTCTGAATTCAATGTAACTAAAATGCAACTTGCTTTAACACGTCAATAATCTCTTCCGCTTCGTTTTGACTAAATGCAAGAAAATGACTTTTCTCTATTTCTTTATCTGATGTCTTGATAAGTTCTCTCTTATCAAGTACAAACTCACCATCCATTTTCGTTTTTCCTAGTTTAATATACTTATAGGATGTTCATAAGGAATGTCAGTCTGATTTT
>NZ_JBQQCO010000076.1:0-1911 GCF_052246295.1 Piscibacillus sp. B03
TTCTCTAGCTTGTCCCCCAATTTTCTGCTGTTGTTGATCTTCTTCTCTCATAATCGTTGCACCTCAAAAATCTTAAAGTGTTTGCGTTACACGTTTTTTATTTGTTTGTTGACGTTTCGCGTTACGCTTTTCAGTCTCGATATTTGGTTGAGCTGTGCTACTAGATTTATTAGCAGTTGGCTTTTTCGGTTGTCCATACTGAACATTTTGGACACTACCAACTTGACTTAGTTGTTGAGCTGGCGTATCCGTACGCATGGTCGTTGGCGATACATAATCGCTAAATGCCTGGGACGGTTCTTCCATAGAATTTAATTGACTTGATAAATCAACTGACTGAAATTCACCTTTTTTCAATGATAAGTTTCCACCATCCATGTTTGAGACGATTTGTTTTTGGCCTTGTTGATCCGTGACTTGAAGGAATGAATGATTTCCAGTTGAAATTTTTTCAACCGCCCCTTTGGCTACATTTCCATTTGAGTCTTTTTTGGCCATTGATTGGATTTCTTTAGGAGTCTTGGTTGTTGCTGTTGGTTTCTCCATCAATTTAGATGCCTTATGATAGGCGGTTTCGCCTCCAAACGTCCCAGCTAAATGTCCTACTGCTTGTTGACGTTGACGCTGTTTAAACGTTTCTTTCATACCAGGAACTTGATGCATCCCTTTGCCAAACTCTTTATCTATTTTTTGATTATTAGCAGATTGATAGCCTCGACTTCCACCTCGTTTAACGCCTTGTCCGACACCTTTAAGAGCACCTTTTGCTCCTGTCGCAATCCCTAAGTTACTTGAATGGCTTTGTTCTGCACCCGCATGTGTTCGCCATTGCTTAGCTTCTTTAAACCCTTCCTTCGTTGCTTCAGAGACAGCAGATACCATTGGCCCTGAATTTTTAACGGCGTTCCCCGCTGCCATTGAACCACGACCGACAAATCCACCAACAGCACCGCCTGCTAAACTACCACCTAATGCGCCTGCTACGGCTCCACCTGGTCCTAATGCCATACCTGCCGTTCCAAGTAATGCTGCTCCACCTATCTTACCTGCGCCAGCGGCGATTTTACCGGCACGCATCATGCGACTAGTGTCTTTGTTCATCGCACCTTTATATGTTTCTTTCGGAGCATTCAAGCTACGATCATTATGTGGTAATGGTTGTGATGGAGAACCATTTGTTCCACCACTGACTTTGCTAGGTGTTGATGGGCTGGATGAACCACTTGACGCTTGAGGTTTCATTTTATCGGAACCTTGAATATTACCTCGACGAAGTTCATCTGCTGCTTTAACAGGGTTTTTACCTTGTAAAGCTCCTTTTGTCGCACTTAACATAGCTATACCGCCAGCCATACCCGTTCCTTTCGCAAACCTTGATAAACCACCTTGTGTATTGGCTTGTAAACCAAATAATGATTTCATAGCTTCACCAATTGGGATAAATAAAATGAAGAAGAAAATCTGCTCCATCCAACCATCACTGCTAATCGCAAATGCAGAAATTAAATAAAATGTCCCTGCGTGGATTGATTGGACGAGTGTTGTTCCCGCAAATTCCTTCAAAAAGTTACCAAGTAGCGGTTTGGTTGATTGGTTTAGGTACAATGCGACAATTAATGGACTCACCACCATTAAGATCGCAAGTGTAATTTTACGCATCGTGTAGTAGAAAAAAGCCCAAATACCTAGTACCACGAGAACAAGTTGAATAACTAAATAACCAATGACTCCTGTTTCTTCATCTAAAGCCTCCTCGATGTCTTCTAACGACCCCAATTCTTGACTTGAAAATCCAGATTGTATGGATGAGATAATGGCATCGTTGAGCTGGAATATCATGCCAAATAATAATGGAAGATTAAAAAGTAATATAGTGACGATTAACAAATCTTTCATAAATTCAAAGAAATA
>NZ_JBQQCO010000077.1:0-1781 GCF_052246295.1 Piscibacillus sp. B03
TACTCTAAACATGTACTTTACTATAGTATTGAGCTCCAGAGATTAGCCCAAACTGGGCTAATCTTTTGTTTGTGATGGTTGTTGTCAATACCCAAGAATAAGCTATACGTGTCACACCTTTACTTGTATGACTATTCTTATAGGCATTCGCTTTGTTCATACCGAGCTTAATTAAGTTCTTTCTGCGGTTCTTAGGAGTTTTCCATTTTGTCCATATGCACATTCTTAACCGAACTCTCGTATGGGCGTCAATACTTTCTAAGACCTTTTTCATATAGCCTATTTTGAAATAGTTGACCCAACCTCTAATAAGTTGATTAATGCGTTCAACTTGATATTTTGTATCTACACTCCAGTTCCTTTTAGTTAACTGTTTTAACTTATATTTGAAGGATTCAATCGACTTTTCATGTGGTTTCGCAAGATAGTTATCTGTATAATAATCTTGTAGGAAACCAAATCCAAGAAATTTAAAGTCAGGGTTATTCGGTTTAGTCACTTGGGATTTAGCTGTGTTCACAATGAGTCCTAGCGTCTTTTCAATATACTTGGAGACCGATCGCATGACTCGATTGGCAGCCATTTCGCTCTTGACCATGATGATGCAATCATCGGCATATCTAACAAATCGAAGCCCTCGGCTTTCGAGTTCTTGGTCAAGCTCGTTTAGCATGATGTTACTCAACAGAGGAGATAGATTCCCTCCTTGCGGTGTTCCCACAATGGTTTCTTTATATCCCTCGTCTAGTTGGACTCCACTTACCAAAAACTTTCGAATAAGGGAGATAACATCGCCATCTTTTACAGTTCTTGAAATGAGATTCATGAGTCGGTCGTGATTCACTGTATCAAAGAAACGTTCTAGGTCTATATCTACTATCCACTCATAGCCATCATTCATAAACTCGAGCGCTTTCCGAATAGCCATTTCAGCGTTTTTACCTGGTCTAAACCCATAACTATGGTCATGAAATTGTTGGTTAAACAAAGGTGTTAGAACTTGTGTTACTGCTTGTTGAATTACTCTGTCCGTAACGGTCGGGATACCTAGCAATCGTTTCCCACCATTTGGTTTAGGGATTTCAACTCGTTTAACTGGAGATGGTTGATACGTTCTCTCTCTAATTTGGAGACGGATTTCTTGCCTGTTTTCTCGCATATGTTGAGGAAGCTTTTCAATCGTTAGGCCATCAACACCTGCAGCACCTTTATTTCTGATAACTTGTTTTTGTGCCCTTTCCAGGTTATCTATCCTTAGTATCTCCTCTAAAAGACTTCTATTGTACATGTTTGTCATTTCCCTTCTATCTCGTAAAGTCGGTATCCACTTTATCGCGATTTGCCAGTGGTCTTATTCCTCTTCCAACATAGATTTCCATAACGGTAAAATTGTTCAGCCCTTCGCTCTTTCTAGCTTTCACTAGACCTCTTCACTACTACGGCTTCGGCTGACTTCTCAGCACCCATGCTTATATCACTATAAACCTTTGGGATAGGTGATGAGATCTCCCCGGTTAAGGTGTGAGCTCTTTCACTCCATGTGTCCGCCATATATACACCGTATGATTAAAACTTGTAGCTATTGGACTTCAACTTCTTTCGCAGTCTTATCCTCATACGTTGCCTCTTATATGATTTCTGTTCGTCAAACCAGAGATTTGCCTAGAGCTTCCTTCAGATTCCGCGTCACCACGGACACCCTTGCCTTCAGCTATGTGCTTACCGCTACTTGGTCACACTCGGGACTTTCACCCGTTAGAGCTCACCCATGACGGGCAAAC
>NZ_JBQQCO010000078.1:0-1778 GCF_052246295.1 Piscibacillus sp. B03
GGGTATTAATAGTTCCCTTAGTAGCAGCAATAGTTGTTTGCGTGACACATCAAATGCTACATGTGAGCGCAACAACCGTAGTCATTCCTGAATGGTATGAGTAAAAGTCCTTTGAGCCCGCACCAATAAATGAATTCATTAGTTATTGGACAAATAAATCATTCATGTATGGAATGTATGCATTTATTCTTTCTCTAATAGTGGTAGCAATCTTTTATTTAATTAAACGGAAGAACGTAAAGATATAAATATTATGAGTGTTAGGAGGTAATTGCAATGGAACTATTTTTCGAAATTCTTGATAGTAATAGGGAAGCTTTCTTTCTTATCGTATCGTTTTTATCATCAATTTTACTTATACAAGTTAGCGTCTCAATCATATCTTTTTATTCCAATATAGAGAAACACGCTAAAAGAAGTATCATAAAGTTTATTTGGAAACAAGGCTTAGCCAGCATTAATGAAACATTCCACATTAATCTTAAAGAGAAAAATGGAAAAAGAATTAAGTGGGAAGTGTCTGTAGGAGAGAAAAGTTATTTAGTTACTACTTGGTTCACGTTCATTAAAAATTATGAAAAGGCTGTATAAGGCTTAAAGGAAAGAAGGTGTATCAATATGACTCTAAAAAACTTTAAAGGGCAAAAAAATTTAATAGAATCAATTAGTGAAGTTTATAGACTAATTAACGGTGCAGGACTTTTTAGCATTATGATTATCATTATATATTTCTTCTACTATATGATTACTAAGGTTATTTTTAATGTTCCTGTTTTAGTAAACGCGATATTAGTTATCCTTCTATGGATATTACTAATAGTAATTTTATTAATGTTTATTTCAGCTCCATTCTTTTTAATTATAATTAAAAAGAATGCTAAAAAAGAAAGGTTGGAATTTTCTAAGGCACATAAAGTAGGACTTCGAAAAGGTTTTATAAACTCTTAATAGATAAATACCTCTACAGAACCTTATCAAATATTAAATAGCAAGAAATTAATTGATATTAAAGGGGACAATTAAAAGGAGAATAATTATGAAGCAACCATTTATGAACCTTCTAGAATTCGTGTTATTTCTAATAAATCTAGTATTAATATTCTTACTAACAATATCTGCTTCCACTATATCGTCGATTACATTAGTGTCAATCGCTTTATCAGAAGTAAGTATATTAAATGGTGGATTCTTGTCATTTTTGATCTTGGTAATACCTTTCATGATAGGTTTTCGTTTTGCTATACCTGAGATGTTTATATTAAAGAAATCACCACTATTGTTAGCAAGTGGTATGATTTCTATTTTATATATACATGGTGTAGCGGGGTATGTGATGTTCTTTACAGATAATATACGTAACATAGCAACATCTATAACATTAACCGAAGAAACAGCATTTATCTTATCTGTAATCATGTTTACTTTTTCAACGTTACATTACTCCACGATGTGGATTAGGGTGCTAAAAAGGAATGAAACATTTAATAGTGGCTCTACAACTCAACTAGCTGATTAAAAAAGAGTGTTCAATACAAACGATTAAATTTGAAAGGAGGTCATATAAGATGGTCAAGATCATTTATAATCTGTATCTGTCAAATAACAGAAAGATTATGATTTCTTTATGGGGATTGGCTCTTTTTAGCTTTTTGCTCATTTATAAATTAAGAGATTTTCCTGCTAGATTTGAAATTATAGGGATTAATTTTTTTGAAAATGCTTTTTTGTTTATAGGTATGGTTTCAACTATCGTTGCAATAATCGCATCTGTTAATTTC
>NZ_JBQQCO010000079.1:0-1755 GCF_052246295.1 Piscibacillus sp. B03
TAAAGACCTGCGGTGGTATGTCAACAAAGAAATAATTAAATATTTGATTATCAAGGTTCAGATTTCTTAAAAAAGGCATTACGAAACTAGACCAGTAAATATTTGGTAATTACTGGAATTATTTAAAAGGATTTTTGAAGTTTGCTAACTTCATATATTCACGCTCCTTTTTGGCGTGTAGACTTGGTGATTGCGTAGTAGCGCATCCACCAAACGCACTAATTTTCTTGCGGTTAAGACGAGTGCTCTTTTATGTTGATGCTTCGGAACTTCTTGGTATTTCTTCGCGTAATAAGCTTGATACTCAGGAACGTGCCTTCTTACCGAGTTGGCGGCTTCAACCAGGTAATATCTGAGGTACTGATTCCCGTTCCGCGAAAGTGAAGTGTCGTCCGCTGTAAAGCGGCCTGATTGGTGTTTTCGCCAATAAAGGCCTGCATATTTGGCTATCTTTGTTTCATCATCAAATCGCTCGATTTGGCCGATCTCAGCGATAATTCCAGCTGTGAATACTGGCCCAATGCCAGGGATGGTTACAAGCGTTTGCGTCAAGCCAGCCATTATTCTCTCGATTGCTTTATCAATCTCTTTTACCTGCTTTTGAAGTGTACGAATAACTTCAATAGTCGTTCCGATAATGATATCGATGGAATCTTCAACAACCTTGTCTAAACGATAGGAAGAGCGAACAGCTTTCTGGATGGATTTCGCAACGCATTCCGGATTCCCAAAACGATTTCTGCCCTTTTCCTGAAGAAAAGCAGCCAGATCTTCGACCGGCATTTGCGCAAGTTCATCCAGACTGAACTTCTCAAAAAACAGCTCCATCATGGCATTTCCAAAGACAGAAGAGTCGACCTCCTCTTTGAAAGTGTTGCACTTAAAACTCAAGTGTTGAAGGAAGTGCTGCTTTTCCTTGGTAACCTGATGGACCAGCTGATACCTGGAACGTGTAAGCTGTTGGAGCGCAACATATTGGCTCTCTTTTACCACGGACATTGGCAATCGGCCAAAACGCAGATAATCGGCGATGACGAAGGCATCAATTTCATCGGTTTTGTCCATGTCACTATAACTCTTTTTAAAGTTCGCAATCTGTTTCGGATTCATGACAAAAACCTCTGCGCCAAGTGCTTTGAGAGCCTCGTCATGATGAAGAAACATGGATGGATGAAAACTGTAAACAGACGTGGACTCAAGCCCGAATCTGAGTGTATCAACAGCCTGACCATTCACGCATTCTAAAACGGTATCCCGAAGCTCACTCGCACCAGGAAGGTCATTAGAGACCGTGAAGGATTTAACCTTTTCTCCTTCACCATCTAACAAACAAACCTTGATATCAAAAGAACTAACATCTAATCCAGCAAATAATTTCATGGGGGGATTTCCTCCTTTCGATTTAGAATCATTGGTACTTATTTCTTGGACGCCCTGAGATATCCCTAGTGTGAACGCCGATCAGCAACCTCGTGTATAAGTACTATCCCTGATTCGAAAGCCGCCCTAGAGCTACTATCATCTAGGTTCGAGGTTCAGGGTGCACAGCCTGCGAGTAGGAAGGTCCGCACGCACACTGGGAAACAGTCTTTATAGTGTGGTCTAGCCACAAGGGGGAAAAGAATTGTCCCAAATGATCCTAAGACCATTATCTAGGAACATCTCGAGACGTCCAAGACTTTTGACTATATTCAGCAGGAAATGCAAGAAAATCTGGGCTCAAATGATAGGCCCTAAACATAATATACGAGGGGG
>NZ_JBQQCO010000080.1:0-1718 GCF_052246295.1 Piscibacillus sp. B03
TGGATTATGTTTTGGATGAGAAACTTCAAATTCTTGACCATTTTTCTCTACTGTCATTGTAACTGAGCCAATTATAGTGAAATTTCCACCAAAATCATCATAATAACCACTAACATTATTGCAAGGACTTGGTGCTGTTACTTTGTTGTTCCAGTCATGTACATTTGCATCAATGGTCATTTCGCACCTTTCTCTACTTTCTTCAGCTGAAGTCATAATCGACATGTTAATTAATAAAATCGCTGCTAATATGAGTGTTAATAGTTTTTTCATGATTACTCCTCCTCGTTATTTAATGAAAATAATGAAAGTTGTCCATCTGCATCCTGGGTTATTATACCATTTTCAGGAACATCATGATGATCAACTTTTGGTTGTTTTTTTGTACGACTGTTATTACGCTTATACGCAATACAGTTTTCCATAGTTATTGGATCTTTCTCTTTATATACACATGGCTGGCTACCCATATCACATATGTGATAATGGGCACAGCATGCAAAAGGTTTTTTAAAACCTGTCGGTGTGAAATTACTCAATATCATCACCAAACTTTTCTACAATTTCAAGAAGTCTTCTCATTTCTTCAGATTCATGAGCTGATTCAATGAACAACTGAGTATCTTTATAACGATACGAACCTGAATTAATAAACTCTTCTGCTTCCTGAATAGTTAAAAAGTGTTTTTCAACCTTTTCTCGATATTCATAGCCCGTATGAGCAAAATACCAGTCGTGTTGTTCACAGATGTTGCGTACATCTTCTAAAGATTGGATGTTTTCAACCTCCTGGTCATTAAGCCTAAACCATAACCGACAACCTTCTTTAATAGCGGTCATTTGTAACCGTTTGCCCTCAGTATTAAGGCTCCAATCAAAAAATCTCACGTTATGTTTGGTAGGTCCAATTAATAGACACTCACTATACTCGTTAGGATCTAGGTAAAGCTCTTTCTCCCTTTCAGACACTTTAACAATCACCGGTTTACGAGTCGCACGGTTGTCTTGTGTTTTTAATTCCTTTCCTAGCTTGTTTAGAAATTCTAAATCATCTGCCGTTAGATGTTGAACGAGTAATTCATTCGTCATTCTAATCCTCTCCTTGTTTATTATTTAGTCGTATAAGAAAAATACTTATCGTAAAAATGAACTTCTTTTGCCTCTCCTAATTCTTCTTTCGTTTCCCAATCAACGAATTTGCCTGTCTTGTAAGGATTACAATAGCCCTTTCGATGATGACTATTATTAATGGGATCTGTATTTACTAAATAACCTCTTACAACCGCATAGACCGTTTTTCGTTGATCACGAATGATTTGTTTAAGTTTATTGCTGTTAATATGAAACGTCGCATTGGCCAATGTGACAAAATCAGCATAAGCCACAACCTTGTTCTTATCTGGATTATTCTTATCCCTAGATAAGATCGAGAAGCCACCTTTATGAAGGTTATAATAGACTTCGACTTTCTCACCGACGTTTAATGTTTTTCCCTCACGTATATTTAAACCTTTGGTCAATATAATCACCTTCTATTTGAGTTTATTAACTACGTACATCACCCATTTAGTTACAACTAAAATACTTAAAAGAGTTAATGTAGTTAGCATAATAACTCGTTTAATTTTCAAAACGTAATACAAGGCAATTATTATCGCAATAGATAAGATGGGGCTTTCTAATAATAATCCCCTCATTAAATCAAGCATATAATACGG
>NZ_JBQQCO010000081.1:0-1685 GCF_052246295.1 Piscibacillus sp. B03
AGTTTGTGTCAAGATTTTCTCGATGTAGTTTTTATACCGGTATTTTCGGCACTCTATTTTTGTACACTTTTTGGCTACCGCGCTATCGCTTGCTGGCCCTAACATCATTGTTACGTTCTAACGAACCTAACAATGATGTTAGGGAATAGACATTATTTTATTTAAAGCTTTTTAATAGTTGTCCTACCGCTGATGAGTGTGGGGCATATAAACTAATAGATCCCTTTCTCACACTACCCGTTGATGGCGCTACTTTATTTAACTTTTGAACGAGTCGAATGGTACGTCTAACCTCACGCTGCTTTCTGACACTCCGTTTCTGATGATTGAGGTACGCTTGACGTAACGTTCGGTTCAACATGCCTTGTTTGACTTTCACCATTGCTTCTACACCTTGTTTACTCCAATGCATGCCACGTTTCTTCATCCGGTACGTGATAAGACGTTGGTTTGATTCCATCGCTCCCAGCGTACGGGCATCATCAGGTATTTGATCAACTTCGTCCCGCCAATCGAAGATTCGGTCCCAATTATTTTGAATATATGACCTAAATTCCTGGAGATTTTCAATCTTTTTATCATCTTCAAGCGTGCTTTCATACGTATCCATCCATAAAACAAAATGATTCCAATTGTGTTCATGGATAGCCTTTCTAACCTCATGTTTATAATCACTCTTTTTGTGGCCAAATGCACGATTTAAGGCCTGGGCAATATGATAAGCATCTAGTTGGCTTAGCACCTTATGTTTGGACTGCGAAAAGGCTTCTTGAAACCTTTCTGGCGTATAGCCATGGCCACCATCACTATTCGTCACCACTTGTGTGTTTTCCAGAGAGTAATGATGGGCTGTAAAGGCTTGAACTTCTTTCCAAAACGTATCCGTGGGTTGGGCCGTCATCAAATAGTGTGGATGTTTTAACGATATTCGTTTGCCATGTTCTATCCAACCTTCATAAATTAACGCGTGACGAACTTCATAATGTTTTCGCCGTTCAGTCCCACGAACATATACACCATCAGCCTCCACGTATAAAAAGTTGACTTCTTTACCTTCAGGTAATGAATCTGATTCCTCTAATTCAATGACTTGATCGTGGTCTGCTTGTTTTTGTGCTTCACCCACACGTCGTACAATCGATCCAACGGTTTGATGACTAATGTGTACGGCACTCCATTCTTTTAACACACGTGCTACTTCCCTATACGTACTTTCACTTGCCATTTCAGCTATTTTCACTTCTACCAATGGACTATAACGTTGATACTTTCTAAATCCCAACCATTCATCCAATGGATAATGCGGTTGCCCGTGTTCATCTCCCATTAATGTACGTTGAAAGCGAACTGACCCAAACATAAACTGCATCGTTTTCCAGTCTGTCCGTTTAACTGTCCATTCTTCTTTTTGTCTTCGCTTTTTGATGACTTGATCAATTTGATTAAACGCTTCGCCAACACACGTTTCAAAAACTTCAAACATGTATTGATGTACACGTTCCTCAAATTCAATTAAATTATTTGTTTCCTTTATTATTTCGTGAATTCTTGATATAATTTGTTTCATGAGAAGGCCTCTTTCTATATGTATTTGCCGTCGAAGCATACATATATGATAGAGTGCCTTCTCTTTTTTTACTAGTTAATTTTTGGTAATTTAACCTCGAGAACTATTTTACACTTAC
>NZ_JBQQCO010000082.1:0-1650 GCF_052246295.1 Piscibacillus sp. B03
TTGTTAACGAATCGATCCCAATGATTATGTTTATCAAAAAATATGCGTCTTAGAATATTATCCATACTAAAAAAATACCACAGAACAGCGTTCTATGGCACAATTTTTATACTTTCTTATCTTTCAAGAAAAGCTGAATCTTAGGAATGCACCCTAAAATTCAGCTTCTTATATTACCTTCGACTATTTAATTATCTGGATCGTAGTCAACACCTTCAGTATAAGTGTTTCCAGCATCCCATAATAAATACTCGTATATGCCATTATCATAAAGAGCATCTATTTGATCCTGTACTTGTTTTGGTCCGTAAGTAAATACTTGGCCTGCTGGATACAACCATCCAGCTGTGAAATCTTGAATCCAAGGTCGTGAAACTGGCCCGTCTTCAAGCTGGGAAAGAATCTCATTTTCTTTCTTTGCATATTCATCGACCAATCGGTAAGGCTCTTTATCAGGAAATGGGATGTCAAAGTATCCTGATCCCCAATGACTTGGATAAATCATTGAAGAAATAACATCAACATTGTCTGAAATCTTTAAGAAGTTCTGGCCAATACCTGGTGCTTCTTCTATAGTCGCTGAGTATCCAAAAATATCAACAGACACATCAACACCAAATGGTTCTAATTCTTCTTTAGCATAAGCAACAAATTCAGTAACTGCTTTCACACGCTCTTTAACATTATCTAGACTAGCATTATCATAATCCCCACGAGAATAATCTAAGATCTCATCACGTTTTTCAAAACCTTCTGGGAATCGTACGTAATCAAACTGAATTTCTTGGAACCCTAATTTCGCAGCTTCTTTTGCAATTTCCACATTATATTCCCACACATCTTTAATGAAAGGATTAACAAACGCTTCTCCTCTGCCATTAGTCCATACCTGACCATTCTCTTTGAAGGACCACTCCGGTTTCTCATGAGCTAAATGTGTATCTTTAAAAACCACAACACGTGCTATCGGATAAATTTGTTCTTCTTCTAATCGTTCTAAAACAGATTTAGGATCGCTAATGTAATTTTGAGAAGCACCGTGGAAAGGTGAATCCTCTGGAAGTTTGTAAGTAATATACCCATTATCTTCCTTAATATCTATTACCATAGCGTTTAATTCAGTTTGGTTAACATATTCTATTAGGTTTTCAAACCTAAAATTGCCTGCTGAATGCCCTGTTAAGTATATGCCTCTAACAGCATCAGGATATTCAAAATTTAACCCTGAATTATATGTATAACGAGGTAAAGGATCAGGTAATTCTTTTACCGTTAAATTCGTTTGAAATTCTCCATGCAACGTAACTGTTTTTACCGCCTCATCTATTTGTTCTTCATCTGCCAACACTGAACTAGCCATCCCCACACATAACCATAACGACACTAATAAAATAATACTTCTCCTCAAGTCTAATTCCCCCAGTTGTTTCTCTTTAAATACATTATATTATATTTTCAAAAAAATAGAGTACTTAGAACAAATTTGTATAAAAATATTTTTTTCCAGTTTTGGTTATCGATGAGTAAGTGTAAAATAGTTCTCGAGGTTAAATTACCAAAAATTAACTAGTAAAAAAAGAGAAGGCACTCTATCATATATGTATGCTTCGACGGCAAATACATATAGAAAGAGGCCTTCTCATGAAACAA
>NZ_JBQQCO010000083.1:0-1536 GCF_052246295.1 Piscibacillus sp. B03
CTCCTGATATAGTCAATAGTCTGCTTTACGCCTATTATAAACTATCAATCACGTTTTATCAGTTTTTATCACTAAAAATTATCAGAAATTATTAGTAATAATTAAAAATTATCTTTAATAATTTACAATCAAAATCAATTATAACCAATTAATAAAATAATTTATAATTATTTTTGATAATTATAAATTATTGATGATTATTTTTAAGAATAATTATCAATAATTCTTGATTGAACAACCGTTATAATAGGTTTTTAATCTATTTTGACATTAGGAACTAATGGTAGTATAATGAAACTTAATAAATCAGTTAAAGGATTATAACAATGACTAACGAAATATTATTTAAACAAGCCAATAAATTGATTACTAAACCCGATATGTATAAAATTCTGCGTTATCTTGAGTCGCATAGAACGGTTGAAATAGCCATTAAAGATATCGTTGAACAGGTTTATACAAAACGACGAACGTTGGATAAACTAAGCGGTCAATACACATTTACTTATAAAAAAATTGATCGTAAGCGAGCAGAACGTATTATTGAAATTTTTGAATGGATGTTAATTATTGATGTAGATTATAGAGACAAACCAAAGAAATATTTTTACCTCAACGAACGTGGGATGGTATTATGCGGTTTAATTAAAGAATTAGAAGAAAGGGGAGAAAGGTGATGTTACAACTCTTTAGAACAAAGAAAGGTCTAGATCGTTATCTGTGGTTTATGGTTGGACTTATGGCGGTATCTATTGTGATAGGATATAGCATTCATATTTATAATTACTTTTTCTAGACAAAAAAGACGAGCGCCCTGATCTCGAAAGATCAAGGCGCTCTTTTTTGGCGATTTTACTTTTTAACAAAGCACAAACTAACGATTAACATTATTACTTAAACACCACAGTTTGTACTAAGTTATTAACTTGTATAAATGATTATATCATAATACGAAGAAAAATCAATAAAGAAATTTTGGCAAAATTCAACTTTACATTTCAAATATCTTTTAGTAATATTAAAAACAAGATGATTGGTTTGGCGACCAAATTACTTTTTAACAAAGACCTCGTGGGTAAGTATATCTACACTATTGATTAATATTATGAAACTTAAATTTTGAAATGTATTAGTATTCCTTTAATACTGATAGATTTCAGAGTTTAACACCACTTTTTTTATTGGTTTTAATTAACTAAAAAAAAACAAAGAAAAAGTGTCCCATTATCGCATTGATCACTGAATGGTTGGCCGCCTGAAGTGAATCAATACAATTTGGAACACAGCTCACAGATTGTAAGAATCAAAAATGACTCTCACAAAACAACAAAAACACTTTTCAGTAATAATTGTACCATTGAACGTCAAGGTAATCAATTAAAAATATCAAGAAATTGATGTTGTGCTGAAAAGTATGTGAGTCATTAAATCTCGCATAATTTTTCAGCTTTTTTATTGGCAAAATAACCCCAAATGGGGTAAGCTGCCTTGCTAACTTCAATAAATCGGAAGGGTATGTATGGGTAAATATTTACC
>NZ_JBQQCO010000084.1:0-1529 GCF_052246295.1 Piscibacillus sp. B03
GGTCCGAGGTGGACGCGTGGTGACACGTGGAGCTGACGGATACTAATCGATCGAGGACTTAACTTCGATTTGAAAAGACGTTAAATGATGCTTGGTAGTTCGTATTTAGTTTTGAAGGTTGTTAACCTTCTATTATTTTTATGGATATAAAATTCTATAAAAAATCCAAAAAAGTCATTGCATTTTTGCTCTAAGGTGAATATAATATTACTTGTCCTTGAAAAACATAGGATACATAAGCGACCTTACGGTCCGGTGACGATAGCAGAGAGGTCACACCTGTTCCCATGCCGAACACAGAAGTTAAGCTCTCTAGCGCCGATGGTAATTGGGGTGTTTTCCCCTGTGAGAGTAGGACGTTGCCGGGCATATGAACTGGAGGATTAGCTCAGCTGGGAGAGCACTTGCCTTACAAGCAAGGGGTCGGTGGTTCGAGCCCGCCATCCTCCACCATTTAAATAAATCCTGGCCGGCCTAGCTCAATCTGGCAGAGCAACTGACTTGTAATCAGTAGGTTGGGGGTTCGAGTCCCTCGGCCGGCACCATTTCATTAAATGATGAAGAATTATAGAACGCAAGTTCTTTAGGAGCCATTAGCTCAGTTGGTAGAGCAAAACCGTAAACATCGTTGAAATACTTCATTGTAGGTTTCTGCGAGGAGCGTAAGCTTCGCCGGTATTACTTGCAACGCGACGAGCATCTGACTTATCATTCTTACAATAGAACAAATTAATGTTGTTAGGAGCCATTAGCTCAGTTGGTAGAGCATCTGACTTTTAATCAGAGGGTCGGAGGTTCGAATCCTCCATGGCTCACCACCTTTGCGGGTGTGGCGGAATTGGCAGACGCGCTAGACTTAGGATCTAGTGTCTTACGACGTGGGGGTTCGACTCCCTCCACCCGCACCATATAAATTAAATAATTTTGCGGAAGTAGTTCAGTGGTAGAACACCACCTTGCCAAGGTGGGGGTCGCGGGTTCGAATCCCGTCTTCCGCTCCATAAGTCCTGCCGGGGTGGCGGAATTGGCAGACGCACAGGACTTAAAATCCTGCGGTGGGTTTCCACCGTGCCGGTTCGAATCCGGCCCTCGGCACCACTTTATTTAAGCGCCCGTAGCTCAATTGGATAGAGCGTTTGACTACGGATCAAAAGGTTAGGGGTTCGACTCCTCTCGGGCGCGCCATAGAACGGGAAGTAGCTCAGCTTGGTAGAGCACTTGGTTTGGGACCAAGGGGTCGCAGGTTCGAATCCTGTCTTCCCGATATTAATGTGGGGCCTTAGCTCAGCTGGGAGAGCGCCTGCTTTGCACGCAGGAGGTCAGCGGTTCGATCCCGCTAGGCTCCACCATTATTTTTGAATTAACTTTTGAATTAACTGTTGACTTTCAATAGTTAAGATGATATATTAATAAAGTCGCTGTTTTGAGGCGACATCATTTGAACCTTGAAAACTAAACAAAATAGCCTGTAGTCAATTCTAGTTTTTCATCTGGATTGGCAGATGAAAAACCTTAAACTATTTAGCCAA
>NZ_JBQQCO010000085.1:0-1505 GCF_052246295.1 Piscibacillus sp. B03
GAGAGTGTAAAATATTTTGTGTAAATGGCTATTCCGATTTTCAATGATATAGAAAAAGGAAGACCCATTCTGTAGAATTAAGTTAGCAGACTAAAATTCACAGAAAAGAGGTCTTCCCTATGAATCATCTTACTACAGATTTAATTAAAGCACTAGCTGAAAAGCAGGATATTGAAGAGGTCTTTCGCAAACATTTAGAAGCAGCGATAAACTCCCTTCTAAAACATGAGCTTACTGTATTCCTTGATTATGAACCCTATGATCGTGAAGGTTTTAACTCAGGCAATTCACGTAATGGTGTTTATTCACGTACGTTCAAAACACAATTTGGTGAACTAAATTTAGAGATACCTCGTGATCGTAATGGTGACTTTAAACAGCAGACTTTAGAGCCTTATAAAAGAAACAATGATTCCCTTGAAAACTTTGTGATTCACATGTACCAAAAAGGCGTGACAACCGATGAGGTCGCCGACCTCATTGAACGCATGTATGGACACCACTATTCAAAACAAACTATCTCAAACTTAACTCAACTTGCTGTGGGCGACCTAGAAGCTTTTCACAAGCGCCAACTGCAAGAGCGGTATGTTTGTGTTTATCTTGATGCCACACATATCCCTATTCGTCGTAATACCGTTGAGAAAGAGGCGGTTTATATCGCGATTGGCATTACAGAAGATGGACATAAGGAAGTGCTTGATTATACTATCGCGCCGACTGAATCTGCCCATGTATGGAAAGAGCTCATTCAATCTATTAAAGAACGTGGAACTGAACATGTACTGTTGTTCATATCTGATGGTTTAAAAGGTATGACAGACGCTATTCATAGCGTTTATCCAAAGGCTAAACACCAAGTGTGTTGTGTGCATGCAGCTCGTCATATATCCAGTAAAGTGCGTGTCTCAGATCGTTCCAACGTTATGGCTGACTTCAAAGAAATCTACCAAGCCAAGGACCGAGATGAAGCGAATAAGGCATTGAAAGTATTCAGTGAGAAGTGGTACAAAGTTTACCCGAATGTAGTACGAAACATTGAGTCGAATCCACGTCTATTAACCTTCTTTGACTTTCCATCTTCAATTAGACGTAGCATTTACTCAACTAATTTAATCGAATCTTTTAATAAGCAGCTGAAACGCTACATTAAAAGGAAAGAGCAGTTCCCTCACGAGGATTCATTAAAACGATTCCTCGTCACTCAATTTCATGATTACAATCAAAAGTTCGGTATGCGTTGTCATAGAGGTTTTAACGAGGCAAAACCTGAAATTCTTGAAATGTTTGAATCAATTCAAGGTTAATCTTCTTCAGTCTAATTATTCTAGCTTGTTAGAAGAAAGCATCAAGCCCAAACCGCTTGACCCTTTCTTCTAACAAGCTGCTGGGTTGGCAACTGAAGAAGAAGCCACCATTACGACCTAAAGGTCGATCATATAAATAATGCAGCTAACTTAATACAGATGGAACGTCGTCATTTACACAAACTTTTTGACACTCCC
>NZ_JBQQCO010000086.1:0-1494 GCF_052246295.1 Piscibacillus sp. B03
TAAGAAAAACCGGACGTAAAAACCACGTCCGGTCCTCTTTTGGGTTAGTGCTTACCTTTGAATGTATGCGTTTTACCTCTAACATCAATATATTCAACAGGATACATTTCTCCATTACATTGCTCACAACTAAAGCGAGGCGGTTCAGATGGATCCCCTGGATCCATCAAATCAAAATCTCTGACCACTTGATAGGGAATATATTCCTCCATACCACAACTTTCACAAATGAAGTCAACTGACTTTTTCTTTTTCTTCAAATGATCTGTTCCTTTTTTCTTCTTCTTGCGTGAGATGTCTAATCACCCTCTCCATATAGTTAGTTGCTTCTCGACTTAACGATACTTTGATTTCAAGCCTACCATCCTCAAGACATACTTCACCCATATATTCATAAAAGTTATCACAACAAGAGCACCTCATGGGATCTTTTCCACCAGATGCAATAACCTTCTCACGATAAGTTCTTTTTGTTAAGGATTTCTTTATTTTAACTAACCATTTTCTGTTTGCTTTTTGCCATATACTAATGATTTTTTTACTAATACTCTTAGATCTTCTGGAATATAAACCATAATGGCGAATGGTTTTAAATTGCTCGTCTGGTATGTGTCGAATAAGCAAGATAATAAACTCTTCTACAGTTACCGTTTCGTGTTTTTCTTTCCCATCCGTTTTATCCTCATACTTAAATGTTACAAATTGTCCATCGTATGCCACGATTCGGTTCATACCTATAGCAGGACGCCTGATATATCTACCGATATATCTCAATTGTTCATTTATTTTACCTCGTTGTTTAGGTGCATAGACATAAAAGCCTTCAGAATTATTGCTATAGGCAGCTTGTAAACGTGGTTGAACTACTTTCTTTTCTCTTTCCGTTAAGTGTTTTCTTATCACTTTTAACACCACAGTTTGCCACTGTTTCCTTAGCATTTGAAAAGGGATAAAGTCTAAGGTTTTCCACTTCCCTTTCTTGGTCAAACCTCCCATGCTTACTAACATATGAACATGAGGATTAAAATTAACTCTAGAACCGAATGTATGTAAACCTGCAATGATACCGGGGGTTAACTTACCTTTCTTTTTAAAATAGGACTTAATAAGATTCGCTGCTGCATCCATTAGAGGCTTGAGTAAATGGCGATGTTTCAGAAATACATCTCTCAGACCTTCATCAATCGTAAAAATGACATGACGATGGGTTGTATGAATCGTGTCTTCTGAAAGAAGACGTCCCCATTCTTCACTCTCTCCGACTGAACACGTTGTGCAAAATCGTCCTTTACACCGATATGGTACTAATTTAGGATCGTTGCATCCTTCACATACAAATAATTTAAATCCATTTTTAGGGTTACCACATTCTCGAAATTTCTCTATTTCTTTCAGGACAATTGGACGCACTCGTCCCCCATATTTGTTAACGAATCGATCCCAATGATTATGTTTATCAAAAAATATGCGTCTTAGAATATTATCCATACTAAA
>NZ_JBQQCO010000087.1:0-1402 GCF_052246295.1 Piscibacillus sp. B03
CACCTTTAATCTAAAACGATCAAACCGTTTAAAGCCAAAGGCATTACGCTTAATCACTTTGGTTTGATTATTAATCCCTTCAACATATCCATTATGTAAATTAAATGCGAAGCTGTTCATGATTTGCTTTTGCCAATTTTGAAAGGTCGATATCGACCTTTCAAATTCTTCAACTCCCGATGCCTTTACAAGGTCGTAATAACGATATAATCCTTCTTTAATGTCTTTTAGTTTATCTGACCCACTAGCTTTTGCTTGTTTAAACCATTCTCGATAAGCTTCTTTCAATTCATATGCTTTCCTTAAATAATCTGATTTACTAAGATAATGGTTTAAATACCAGCGTTGTTTATCAGTTAAGTTTTCGTTGTGTTTATAGAACACATGCCTCATGCGTTTACACTTCTTACGGTCGTACTCATCAAACGATTGTTGGACTTTCCGCCTCACCCGTTCAAGTGCCCAATAAATGTAACGACAAAAATGGAATCGATCTGCAATAATTATAGGGCCGCCAAGCGCGTCATTAACAGCTGCTTTAAACGATTGGCTCATATCCATGACAACCATTTCTACCTTGTCACCATGTTGCTTTAGATAGTCTACCAGTGTCTGTTTCTTTCGATCCTTTAAGATTTCTAAAGGCCTACGGTCTATCGGGTCGGCAATAATGGTTTGATACTTTTCGCCACCGGCGTCACCTTTGTATTCATCAATCGCAATGACTCTCGGAAGATCTGTGGTTTGTTTTAACTTCGTTGAGCTTATCTCATCAAAACGACGCATAACCGTCGTTGGAGAAACCATAAAGCGATCAGCTACATCTTTAAAGTTTTTACCATGAATTAGCTCAATCGACAGGGCTTGATTAAACTCAACGGATTGTCTCTGATAACGTTCTACAACTGAGTTGTCCTCATAGAATCGTTTACGGCATTCTCGATCCCCGCAAATATAACGTCGCTTTCGATAAAATAACAAGGTATTTCTACCAAACGCTTGTGTATGTTGAATCTTTTGAAGCCTATAATCATGAACTTTTTCAGTGAACTTCCGACAATCAGGACATTGGTGAGGTTTTCTCTCCAACTCCACATGGAGTTGGTAAAATCCCTCACCTTCAAAGGATTTAGTAATATTAAACTCTTCTAAACCAGGGATAGAAATGTTAGAATACATAGTACACGCAACTCCTTTTGTTTTTTGTTTTTTGGTCTAAACAAATTCTAACAAATTAGGAGCTTGCGTGTTTTATTTTGGCTATATTTCCCTGAAATCCAGGTAGGCCTGACACTCCTGCGGGAGAAGCGAGCCAGGCGAGACCCCACAGAACGTAACGTTAGTGGAGTTCGAGGAGGCTCGCGGATCGCCCGCGGAAAGGGAAGGCCTAACCTGGAAGGTT
>NZ_JBQQCO010000088.1:0-1286 GCF_052246295.1 Piscibacillus sp. B03
TGAACTGACCCAGGGAAATGAGACAAGAAAAAACACCTATGCTGCCACGGTCCTGTATTCAACAGGGCTGTGGCAATTTAATTTTGAAAAAGGTCGTATATAATTGTAATAATACATGTAATTTATTACTTTATCTATTACAATAGTAGTTGTTAGGGTCGCTCTTAATTGAGCGGCGAATTCTTCCGACTTTAGTGAGGAATGGAAGGATTCAATGACGGCATTATCAAAGCAATTGCCTTTGCGGGACATGCTTGTGGTAATGCCGTTTTCTTTTGCAAGTGCCTGAAAGGCATAGGATGTGTACTGAGCTCCCTGATCACTGTGTAAAATAACTTCATGAGTCTCTCTGCCGTTACAAGCCTCTTGTAGCGTTTCTAAAACAAAATCAACATGTTGTGAATCACTGATTTTATAAGCAATAACTTCGTTATTATACAAATCCATGATTGTAGATAAGTAAAGCATCTTCGGACCATAGGGTAAATACGTGATATCCGTCACCCATTTTTGATTCGGTTTTTCAGCTTTAAAATTTTGTTTTAACAAGTTAGGAACAACGATTTTACTTTCCCCTGCAATATATTTTTGTCGTTTTACTTTTATGCGACATTGAATTTCGTATTTTTGCATCACTTTTTGAACGGTTTTTCGGTTAACTTTGATTTGATAATCTTTCCACAAGATCCCTTTCACTTTCCGATGCCCAATACGATGTGAGAGTTGTTTACAAATATTTATGATTAATTGATGCAGTTCTGGAATCTCTCGATTCACTGTACCTCTCCATCGGTAATAAGTCGGTCTGGGGATGCCAAAGCACTCACAGATATCTTTCGTTGAAAACTGCTCCTTGAAAGCTTCAACTACTTCTACAAATACTTCTGGAACCACTTCCTTTCGATTTCTTGGTACTTTCCCGACAATTCCTCACGCATTTCATAATAGGTTACTTTTCGACGTAGTTGTGTTATTTCACTATCATCGTCTGGTCCTTTGCCATAGGCATATTGTTTACCTGTCGGTTGAGCTAACCTATGGTGTTCACCGTTGCGGTACCACCTCATCCAAGTCTTGATTTGTGTTTTGTTTTTAATACCAAACTTCTCCATAATCTGCTTGTTGGTCCATTCACCAGACAACTTCATTTGTATCACTTCTCGTTTGACTTCTTCTGGATAAAATCTATTTTTACCCATAAAGAAAAACACCTCCTAAATTGTCGATTAATATTACATACGACTTAGGGGGTGTTTTTTCCTGTCTCATATTATTGGGTCACTCTA
>NZ_JBQQCO010000089.1:0-1112 GCF_052246295.1 Piscibacillus sp. B03
TGGAATCGGTGAAGTAGGGGCAGAATTACAAGGCCAAGCAGTCCCTTATCAAGATGGAGAACTATACGCTGATACCAAACTACTTCCTAGATATATCGATTTACAAGGGTCGATTACGAAAACCGATTTAAAAGATATTAAATCCTATCGTAAGAAAATTTTAAGAGTTTGTAACCCTAAATTAGGACTCGGCAAAATCACTTTGGATTTAGATGGCGATACGAAAGAAATTTACGGAGCTTTAGATGGCGTCCCTACGTTTCCAGAACGAGGCAGACGACCATTTCAACCGTTCATGATTACCTGGAAATGCCCGAATCCTTATTGGCGAAACCCGAGTCAAGTATCTCGTTCATTGCGCGCTTATGAGGGGACGTTTGAATTTCCGTTTGAATTTCCAATAGAACTAGGGATTGAAGGAGACATTACAACTTTAGTCAACGAGGGGGACACAGCGACCCCTGTTACCATTAGCATTCAAGGTCCGATTGATCGACCCATGATTGAAAATCGAACAACGGGTCAATACATGCGAGTGAATGTTAACCTTCTGGAAAACGATGTCCTATTTATAGATACCGATCCCCTTCATAAACGAGTCGAGATTCATAGAGGAAACCAAATATTTAAAGCTATGGGTTATTTTGAACACAGTGGCGACTTTTGGCAATTACAAGTAGGCCGGAATGACATTCGAGTTCAAGCTGAACGTGGTGTCAGACAGGCGATTGCCGCGATTAGTTGGCACGATATGTTCACCGGTATGTAGGAGGGAAGTTTATGGCAGAGTTTTATCGATTTTTTAATAGTACACAAGACGATCCACGACAATATCAAGCAGATGATTTTAGCCAGTTCTTTAAAAACTTTTTAGGGAACGGCTTTTTTAATGGTTTACAAGTGTCGGCTGATAACACCATGAATACCACTTTAGCAAGTGGGAGCGCCTTTATAGAAGGGCATGAGTATACCAATACAGCCTCTATTACTTGCCCACATGAACCGGCTGATGCGTCACTAGATCGAATCGACCGAGTGGTTTTACGATTGGATCGAGATATTGAATCACGTTATATTCGAGCGTTTGTTAAACGCGGAGAAGAAGCTGAAGT
>NZ_JBQQCO010000090.1:0-1073 GCF_052246295.1 Piscibacillus sp. B03
AGCTATGGGGTTAGTAACTGAAGAAGAAAGTCACAGTCCGACCTGCAAGGTCGTTTATAATAAATAACTAGCTTAATTCTTACAAAAGGGTTTAGTGTCATTTACACAAAATTATTGACACTCCCTACAGTCTGGATAGTGTATTAGAGAAAGATAAAATCATTAATGTGAAATATAAAAGCACCTTAACACAAGGTGTAGATTTATATGATATCACGGATGAAGTTCCAGAAAATATTAAAAGAATGGGGATTAATACATTAAAAGCTCTGCCTAACATACCTCATGGAAGTATCGATATGCTTTACGATGGGGAAAATGCGGTTGTCTTAGAGGTTAATGCATCCGCTAATATATCAATGCATATGTTCCCTACTGCTGGAACACCTCGTCATATAGGCGGCCATTTAATGGATTATTATTTTCCAGAAACTAAACCTTATGCTGGTAAATATTCAAACTTTTATTTTGATTATGTTGACATAGTAAACACTTTAGAAAGAAACTACACGAATTATATTGAGGTAAAATCTTTAGAAGTAAATGAGGAAATTATATCTAAAAGACTCATTTTGACTGGAAAAGTGAAAAATGTAGGGTTTAAAAAGTGGGCTAAGAAAAAAGCCATTGTACACAATATTGATGGACATATAAAAGATCATTCAAAGAATAGTTTAGAGATTATTGCAGCAGGACCTAGTGAAGACGTTATGCAATTCATTAAAAGTTGTAAAAAAGGTCCAAAGAAAGCAAAAGTGAAAAATGTTGAAGAACTTGATTGGGATAAAGAAATCATGCTAGGTTTCAAAGCTTTTACAAAGAATACAATTAATTACGAAAAATACTATAAAAAGTTAAGCCAAAAACTAGATTCTACGATTAAAGAATATGAAGAATTAGAAAAACAATACAATAAATTACTAGAAGATTACCAAAAACAAAAAAATAAAGGAGCATTCCTGTAATAAGAAAAATTGACCCTAGATGAGGTTATTTGGAGTTACACAAAAAAAGCCCTCCTTGGTAGTATAGAGAGTGTCACGTCACGAAACAATGACCTCGAAAATACCGAA
>NZ_JBQQCO010000091.1:0-1035 GCF_052246295.1 Piscibacillus sp. B03
AAATTCCTTCGTTCAACCTATCCATGCGTGGCTGCCGGAAATGCTCCTTAAGTGGGTCATAGCCCTAATGGTTGTATATCGACCGGCTAATCCGTGCTTCAAATGTCCATTTATCATCAAAGCCTAAACGGCTAAAGTCAACCTAAGCAGCTTCTTGTATCTTAGCTATAATAGGTGTATCAGCTAACATTTTTGTTTCACTAAATGAACACTGACGTGTTCCTAACACAAAAAAGATCTTGATTAATTTACGACTTAAGGCAATAAACGATTGTTTCCCTGTAAGCGGGTTATTTGGACGATGACGGTAATATTCATGTAATTGCTTAAACGCTTGATTATGATAGGAAAGAGGAATCGCTACTTGATATAAAACAGAGCGTAAACGTTTCCTACCACGTTTGGATATTTTGGTTTGACCGCTATGTTTGCCAGACTGGTTCATCGATAAATTAAGTCCCGCTAATTTGATGATTTGGCGTGGATCTTGATAATTTGAGAGGTCTCCGACCTCCGCAAAGAAAGCGATAACCGTCATAGAACTTACACCTTTAATGGCAACCATTTCTGAAGCCCCAGGAATATACTCCACAAAAGCTTCAAGGGATTCTTCAAGCGTATTTAAACGTTGTTGTAAATGAATGTATTGATCGACCAAATAACGTAATTCTTCTTTAGCCATCTTTAGACCGAATTGAATTCCCACGGTCATCTCGGCTGCTTGTTTAAGCTCTTGAACGCGTTTCAAGCCAACCGCACGTTTAGTGGCAGTTTTAATTTCGGTTAACAACTCTTCCTCTGACGTATTTCTAATTTCATGAGGAAAAAAGCCTTGTTTCAATAAATGGAGAGCGGCTTTCCCGGTCCAATCTTTAAATACTTGTAGAAACTCAGGAAAGTAGCGATCCAACAAATTATGCATTTGGGCTTGAATAGAATTAAGATCTTCTTGAATGATATCGTGAAGCTTCATGCCTTCACGTAATTCAGCGTACACATCCTCAGGTAATGTTGGTTCATGATACCGACCGTCAC
>NZ_JBQQCO010000092.1:0-1016 GCF_052246295.1 Piscibacillus sp. B03
GTAAGGTACAACCTCTAATTAACTCTGACATTAACTAGAAAGGATGTGCCTTACCCTATGTCTAATAGTATAACAGAAAATGTATTTTCTAAACAGATTGAGGAGCTTGTACGTGATTTTGTGAAAAGCAACCTAGAAACCATGATGCGTGAGGAATTTAAGAATTATTTTGAGGTAGAACGACCTGATTTAAAGAATAGTAAAAATGGTTCTTATGAACGCATTTTGGATACACGTTTTGGTCGAATTGAAGATCTTTCCGTCCCTCGTGACCGTGAAGGTCACTTTCAAACGTGTTTATTTGATCCTTATCAACGTCGTGAAAGATGGTTAGGAGAAACCATCATTACGATGTACAATAAAGGGTTTAGTACGCGTGAAATAGGAAGTTTTGTAGAAAGAATCCTTGGGGATTCGTATTCAGCTGCAACGGTAAGTAACGTTACCAATGTTTTGTTCGAGGACATTAAACAATGGCAGGAGCGCCCATTAAATAAAAGGTATTCAGTTTTATTCCTTGATGGCACTTATATAAAGTTACGTCGTCAAGATGTTGATAGTGAAGTTGTTTATATTGTGGTGGGGATTACGGAAGATGGCCATAAGGAAATAGTTGATTTCTTTGTGGGTGGAAATGAAAACTCTTATGGGTGGAAAGACATCTTAGTAGGCCTAAAAAAACGCGGATTAGAAGAGGTCCTTCTAGGAGTCTTCGATGGGTTGCCAGGCCTAGAAGGCGCCTTTAAAGAGGTTTACCCTAAGGCGGATGTTCAACGTTGTATTGTGCATAAAATTAGAAACACAACTAAAAAAATTCGTAAGAGCGATCAAAAAAAGGTAACATCAGACCTCAAAAAAGTGTATCGAGCTAATACTAAAAATGAGGCTCTAGAAGAATTTAAGACTTTTAAAGAAACCTGGAATACAATCTACCCAAAAGTTGTGACATCATGGGAAGAAGAACTATCAGTTCTATTAACTTTTCTTGATTACCCTAAAGTCATTCAACCCATGAT
>NZ_JBQQCO010000093.1:0-936 GCF_052246295.1 Piscibacillus sp. B03
GTTTATCCAAGGTATTTTTCCTTTGTAAATTCATAGCATTTATGTAGTTTACAATCACCTTAGTTAGTTCAATAGAATACTAGATTGGGAGCGCCCCAATTTGTGCATGAAGCCTGCCTTGTTAGCAGGTCGTTCGTGTATAAATTGGGGCGTATTTTTTTATGTGTCCCGTTGAATTTATAACATCAAATTAATCATTTATGGAGGTGGGAATATGAAAAAAATATTACAGGGGTTAGCAGCAACAGTACTTGCATTAACAGCACCAGCCATGACAGCACTGGCAACACCAAGTAATCCGCTATCAGGTGGCGGTAGTAGTATTGAAAGCTCGGGTTTTTTCAGTGATGTTGAAAATCTAGTAAACATCGTGATTGCGGTTGGTGGTTTCTGGGTACTTGTTTGTTTGGTTATTGCGGGAATGAAACTATCTGGTTCATCTGGTAATCCTCAAAAACGAACAGAAGGTCTAGTCGCATTAGGTTTTGTTGCGGTTGGCGGTTTCATTATCGTTAAAGCATATGATATCGCTGGATGGATTGCTAGTTTCGGTATGATCATGCCTATTTCATTTTAAGCCGAACTAATATACCCTTCTTCTTTATAAAAAAGGGGAAGGGTATTAGTTTATACTTTTATAGATTTAATAGATATTGATTTGTTCATTTACATATAAACACTTTCTTAAAGGGGGTTAGCATATGAGACAAGCTCAAGTTCCTGAGGATATGACGAGTGATATGAAAAATATCTTAGGAATCATATCGACTAGACAACTTATCTACCTCATTGTCGGTGGTTCAGTCTTATATATCTATATTCCAATTGTATTTGGATTGGCAGATGCAATTGTGGCATCGATTATCATGTGTATGGTTGCAGCAATACCAACCGCTATAATCATTGGCTTACTAGGTTTTTACAAACACCCTAAAT
>NZ_JBQQCO010000094.1:0-906 GCF_052246295.1 Piscibacillus sp. B03
TTACTTGCCCACATGAACCGGCTGATGCGTCACTAGATCGAATCGACCGAGTGGTTTTACGATTGGATCGAGATATTGAATCACGTTATATTCGAGCGTTTGTTAAACGCGGAGAAGAAGCTGAAGTTCCAGAACCACCAGGCTTAATACGAAATGATACGATTTATGAATTATCGTTAGCCCAAGTCTATATAGAGGCTGGAAAATCATTCATTGATGATACCCAAATTACTGATGAACGAGGAGATAATGAGGTCTGTGGACGTGTTCAAGTTGCTCGTCAAGTAGGTGACCAGATTAATACTGTCGATATTAAGTCAGTTGACGCAAAACCAGAAGAATACTCAGAAGGAATTTCACAATTCTACATGAGTGGAGATGCCCAAGCTGATATCTTTTCAGATTGGTTAAATTCAATTGGCATTAGTCCATCTGATTTTGGGGTTGGATTGGGATCTCTAAGGGCTTATGTTCATACCATTGGAAACCGAACCAATACAGGAGTACAAACCATCACGATCTTTAGATGGGATTATCAAAGTGGGTATGAGATTTTAGCTGAGTATAAACGTGCTAATAATGCGATATCGTCTGATGTGGATTGGGGAGACTGGCAACAAGTCTCTTTTGTGGTTGAAAGTGGAGAGAATGAGAATGGTAGTTATGTAAGATATTCAGATGGCTTGCAAATATGCTGGGCCAACATCGGAACATTGAATGCGACAAATGATACAGGGGCTTTATATCAAAGTGCTGAATCCACATATTGGGAATACCCCAAGCCTTTTAATGGACCTGGGACTGTTGTAGTGACGGGTGATATGTCCGCCTTTAATCGATGGATTACGACAACAGGGGGAACTGAAGGTGAGGGTGTTTATATTAGATGTATGAGTACAGTTTATT
>NZ_JBQQCO010000095.1:0-906 GCF_052246295.1 Piscibacillus sp. B03
TTACTTGCCCACATGAACCGGCTGATGCGTCACTAGATCGAATCGACCGAGTGGTTTTACGATTGGATCGAGATATTGAATCACGTTATATTCGAGCGTTTGTTAAACGCGGAGAAGAAGCTGAAGTCCCAGAACCACCAGGCTTAATACGAAATGATACGATTTATGAATTATCGTTAGCCCAAGTCTATATAGAGGCTGGAAAATCATTCATTGATGATACCCAAATCACTGATGAACGAGGAGATAATGAGGTCTGTGGACGTGTTCAAGTTGCTCGTCAAGTAGGTGATCAGATTAATACAGTTGATATTAAGTCAGTTGATGCAAAACCAGAAGAATACTCAGAAGGAATTTCGCAATTTTACATGAGTGGAGATGCCCAAGCTGATATCTTTTCAGATTGGTTACATTCAATTGGCATTAGTCCATCTGATTTTGGGGTTGGATTGGGATCTCTAAGAGCTTATGTTCATACCATTGGAAACCGAACCAATACAGGAGTACAAACCATCACGATCTTTAGATGGGATTATCAAAGCGGTTATGAGATTTTAGCTGAGTATAAACGTGCTAATAATGCGATATCGTCTGATGTGGATTGGGGAGATTGGCAACAAGTCTCTTTTGTGGTTGAAAGTGGGGAAAATGAGAATGGTAGTTATGTAAGATACTCAGATGGCTTGCAAATATGCTGGGCCAACATCGGAACATTGGATGCGACAAATGATACAGGGGCTTTATATCAAAGTGCTGAATCTACGTATTGGGAATATCCTAAGCCTTTTAATGGACCTGGGACTGTTGTAGTGACGGGTGATATGTCCGCCTTTAATCGATGGATTACGACAACAGGGGGAACTGAAGGTGAGGGTGTTTATATTAGATGTATGAGTACAGTTTATT
>NZ_JBQQCO010000096.1:0-895 GCF_052246295.1 Piscibacillus sp. B03
TAACCAAAGGGATGTTCATGCGTCCGACGATTAATGCACAAACAAAAGAAAATACGACAGCTTTTCAGAATCAAGAAATCTCAGGTGAATTTATGGAACGTAAAGTTGACGGTTTTGATAAGGAAAAATCCGTTGTATTTGGATATGATGCTGCAGAAGAAACAACGAATCGTGATGCTTTATTCCAAAAAGTGTTTGGAGTAGCATACCCAGGTACGACGACAACCACCACCACAACTAGTGCGTGATAAGGTATGAAGTACATTTTATGTCAGCCAGCTATTAAACGGTTTGAGTGGGAACTCGAAGTCTGTATCTATCGTTTGCAGAAATTAGGTATAAACGATATCGTCTTGTTGTTTGCCAAGCAGGACGATCGTGTACCTCATTTTTTACGTGAAAACTACGGGGTTGAAACTCATATCTATACTGACGATCGAGAAGATAAAACGTATATCCCTTCTATAAAACCTTATTTATGGATGCGTTATTTAGAAGAAGATCCATCTCGAGAAGATGAAACTTATTTTTATTTAGATAGCGATGTGCTTTTTAGAGAGATCCCGAATGTGACACCAACATCTCAAACTTGGTTTGCTTCAGATTGTACGAGCTATATTGGTAATGACTATATCGATAGTAAACACCCACATTTAATTGAGGATATGTGCCAAGCCATTGGGGTTGATCCAAAGGTTATACGACAAAAGAGACCAATTGGTGGCGCACAATGGGTGATTAAGAATCCAACGTATGAATACTGGAAAAAGGTGTATCGTGATTCTATAACGCTTTACAAGTTATTGAGTCAATCCAAAACGGATATTCAAAAATGGTGTGCTGAAATGTGGGCTCAACTTTGGAATGTCTATGACTTCAATAAAGACGTTGTCGT
>NZ_JBQQCO010000097.1:0-875 GCF_052246295.1 Piscibacillus sp. B03
ATCCAATATGCTATTATCATAATCTATTTCTTGACCCGAGCGTAAAGCTTCATATTCATCTTCCATTTGTGTCCACATACGTTGCGGTTCGACTTCTTCTCCTTCAAATAAAGTAATCATATACCAAATGAAAAAGAATATCCCTATAGCTAGCGAACCACCTATTAACCATTTAATAGTAGACGACAGTGTAATCACCTCTCTTACTGCGTTATAACAAATTCAATACCTTGGTCGTTTGCAAGAGGATTAAATGACGAAGCATCACCATTCCAATGACCTAAATGCATTTCAAAATGCAAATGCACACCCGTGGAACCACCTGTTGTACCCATAATACCTATTTGCTCACCTTTTTTGACCTTCTGACCAACGGACACATTATGGGAGTGTAAGTGAGCATACTGGGACTCATAAATTTGGCCATTAAACTCATGCGTGATGACAACCCAATGTCCATATCCACCAGCATCCCACTTAACTAACCTTACCGTTCCATCTGCTACTGCTACAACGGCTGGCATGGAGCCATCTGTAGGGGCTATATCTATACCTCTATGAAAACTTGGTTTTCCCGATATAGGGTGAATACGATAACCATATGGAGATGTAATAACTCCAATGGTTGGTTTTGTAAACTCGCCATCATCTACACTGGGCATTGGGGCTAATCCTGGATTTGTTGTTCCCCCTGTACCACCAGTTGAACCCGTTGAGGCCCATTCAGAATACTGCATTTGATTTTGTTCTACGGATTGATTATAAATGACTTCCACAAATTCTATATCATTTTGATCGTATCCATATTCAAATAATGTCGCTTCTAACTTAGAGTAATCCGCAACAAAATCTATGTTATCTTCAACAAAATATTC
>NZ_JBQQCO010000098.1:0-827 GCF_052246295.1 Piscibacillus sp. B03
TTTTCCTTATCAAAACCGTCAACTTTACGTTCCATAAATTCACCTGAGATTTCTTGATTCTGAAAAGCTGTCGTATTTTCTTTTGTTTGTGCATTAATCGTCGGACGCATGAACATCCCTTTGGTTAGTCCTACCCACTCTTTTGATCCGTCTTCATGCGTTTTGGCGAATACACAAGCCACATATGGAGGGTTATCCCCCTCGCCGTAAGAGCCAAGACCATCAACAGTTTCAAGTCCAAGTAACCTTTGACGATCCTCGACCGGCAACTTATGAAAAGCACCTGTCACCGTTACATTACCGTTTGAGACAGCAATCTCAGCTGTTTTATTATCACCATAAGCTCGAACAGCTTCTTGTGGCATTTCAACAGTAATCGTCTGAGCAAACTGAATGCGCTCAATCGCATCTTTAATAATGCTCGTATCACTGGTTTCATCTAACACAGCATAATAAAACTCATCCACACCCGTTGATGCTTTGTAGTTTTTGTTTTCTGCAAAATGCTGCAAGTTCAGCTTTAATAGGTTTTCTTTATTCATGAATATTTCCTCCTCATTAAAAAATACTTTATAAAGGATCTACATACGCTTTACCGCGATATCGTCTTGCTTCGCGATAAATACCGGTATCTCGATCCCACTCATCAACTCCACCACCGTAGTTACCAAAGTTAAACTGGTCCCAAAGAATTTGTTGGATCCTTCGAGCTACTAAATTACGATCTGTTTTATCTAGAGACCACACTTCAATCTGATAAAGATAATCTTCGGTTAACCATTGATTATCGGCGTAGTCTGAAGGTAACGGAGGATCTAATGGATCAA
>NZ_JBQQCO010000099.1:0-826 GCF_052246295.1 Piscibacillus sp. B03
AAAAAAGACTTGCCAGCCCAATCAAATAACTCTACTGTTATTGGTGTCTAATCAAATCACAGTGGAGGTTGAAAGGAATGCTGGCAATGTCTGAAGTTAATTGTATCAAACTTTTAAGAAATCAAAAATCTAAGTCTATTAATTCAATCGCTAATACCCTTGGTATTAATTGGAGAACAGCTAAAAAATATGCTGATGAAGATGACATCCCTCAAGAAACACAAGTAAAGAAACGAGGCATGATGTATGAAGAAGGTTGGGGTGACATCGTTTCAGATTGGTTAATCGAAGATCGTAAACTACATAGAAAGAAACGTCGAACCAATAAAACTATCTTCGAGCAATTACAAGAGTTAGGTTTTTCTGGGTCCTATAGAACCGTATGTAATTATATTCAAGATTGGAATGCCGGGAAGGTTAATGATGATTCTACAAAAGACCAAAATTATGAGCGACTACAACACCCGCCGGGTGAAGCTCAAGTTGATTTTGGGAAAATGGAGGGTGTCAAAGACGGTAAATACATTGATATACATGGTTTATCTTTAAGTTTACCTTTCAGCAATTCTGCATTCTGTGTTCCATTACCAGGAGAGAATCAAGAATGTTTCTTATACGGATTAAAAACAATCTTTAAACAAATGGGTGGAGTACCTAAATCTATACGAATTGATAACTTAAAGGCAGCCGTGGTACGTCCAAGGGGACGCCATGAAGAAGTTCAGTTCACAGATGAGTTTATACAATTTGCAAATTACTACGGTTTTGAAATTCAGGACTGTAACCCCTATAGCGGGCATGAAAAAGGACATGTTGAAAATAAGGT
>NZ_JBQQCO010000100.1:0-818 GCF_052246295.1 Piscibacillus sp. B03
ACCGTTGAATAGTATACACATCCACGCCTTGATCGTAACTCAAAATCGCAAACGCATGACGGAATGTGTGCGGGGTTATGGTGGCGGATTGCTCGTCTTTATCTTGGCCGTCTGAACCATCACCTATTTTTTGTATCACTTCAAATTAATGCGTCTAACGGCATTACTTAGCAACTGCGATAAATAGGACGGACTATAAGCTTTGCTAGTTGCGGTTGGCTACAATGGTTCATTGTCTGGTGCTTTATCAAGTGCAGCTAACAAGCGTGTTTCACGAAAATTAATAATACATACTATCCATTGTCTTTTCTCTTAATGGTATGTTTCTAATTTCTAAAGTGGCAGTTCTATTTGTTAATGTTTGTTTGTCATTTATTAATTTCTTTGAATTTATCTTCTTCTTTATCATATATTGAAAGATTTTCCTGTTCGCCTTTTATCTTTAAAATTCTATAAATAGAATCGTTTTCTTCATAATATATAATATATCGGGATAACTCTTGGCTAAATAAACCTGATGTCCACTGTAATAATAGTTGAATACGCATACTTCCACTATGTAGACCTTTCAAGTCTGGAGCCTCAGGGTCTTCACGACTGTATTCATAATCATCTTTTGTAAAGTCATATATCCACATCTCAGAATTATCAGGCATGTCATCAAGTGAATTTTCCTCAATAACTTTATGTGGCCCACTTAATAATTCGGTAATTTCATCTTTAGATATCCCTATTTCGATACTATCTTTTAATTCTTCTAAATTTATTTTTTGTAATTTTTGCGGGTTAGTATCTGTTGTTGATGAACAACCATAAAG
>NZ_JBQQCO010000101.1:0-811 GCF_052246295.1 Piscibacillus sp. B03
TTTTCCTTATCAAAACCGTCAACTTTACGTTCCATAAATTCACCTGAGATTTCTTGATTCTGAAAAGCTGTCGTATTTTCTTTTGTTTGTGCATTAATCGTCGGACGCATGAACATCCCTTTGGTTAATCCTACCCACTCTTTTGATCCGTCTTCATGCGTTTTAGCAAAGACACAGGCTACATATGGAGGGTTATCCCCCTCACCGTAAGAGCCAAGACCCTCAACAGTTTCAAGTCCAAGTAACCTTTGACGATCCTCGACCGGCAACTTATGAAAAGCACCTGTCACCGTTACATTACCGTTTGAAACAGCAATCTCAGCTGTTTTATTATCACCATAAGCTCGTACAGCTTCTTGTGGCATTTCAACGGTAATTGTCTGAGCAAACTGAATGCGCTCAATCGCATCTTTAATAATGCTTGTATCACTTTCCTCATCTAACACCGCATAGTAAAATTCATCTACACCTGTTGAAGCTTTGTAGTTTTTGTTTTCTGCAAAGTGCTGTAAATTCAGCTTTAACAGTTTATCTTTATTCATCCGATCTTCCTCCTCTAATTAATTAACATATTTTTTACCGCGATAACGTCTTGCATCTCGATAAACATTTAAATCTTTATCCCACTCATCGACTCCACCACCGTAGTTTCCAAAGTTAAATTGGTCCCAAAGAATTTGTTGAATCCTTCGAGCTACTAAATTACGATCTGTTTTATCTAGAGACCACACTTCAATCTGATAAAGATAATCTTCGGTTAACCATTGATTATCGGCGTAGTCTGAAGGTAACGGAGGATCTAATGGATCAA
>NZ_JBQQCO010000102.1:0-725 GCF_052246295.1 Piscibacillus sp. B03
CAATAGGAGCTGTCACACGCATACTCATGGTTTGGCCAAAACCGGTAAGGGTATCGCCCATGTTATTCATTTTGTCTGAAAACTGGTCTAAATTCGTCGTTAAACGACCCCAACCAGATTCTTGAAATGCTTGTTCTCGCCTCATCTCTTCAAGTTCTTCGGTTGTGTTCTGAACATAACGTTCCAAATTATTTAGGGCGGCTGCTTGATTGTTATAAGCTCGCTCCGCTTTTTCCGCTTCCTTGGACCCTTCACCATGCTCGTCTACCATTTTTTGATATTCTTTGTACGTTTCTTCTGTTACTTTTTTCTGTACTTCTAACTTTTTATTGAGTCCTTGAAGACGCGTTTCATATTTATTGATGGAGCGATCGCCCCGATCAAACGCGCTCATATTTTTACGCATTTCAGAGTTAACCGTTTTGAGTCGGTCTTTAACGCCTGTTAACCCTCTATCAAGCGTTAGGGTGTCTAAATCAAGTCCTATATTTAAACCTTCAATTCTCTCTGCCAATATTCACCCTCCCTTCTCGAGGGATAAAATTAACCGCCAAAGGCGGCAATTAATGATGTTTCCTCTTTTGGTCTATGCTGTTCGGATAATAATTCAAACACGAAGTTGAACGGCATATTCAGAATGTCATTGATGTCTTTACCTTGTTTCATCATCTTCAATACCATGTCGTCTAAATATTGTTTTTGTTTTTCTGGGGTAAAGTCGTCAT
>NZ_JBQQCO010000103.1:0-573 GCF_052246295.1 Piscibacillus sp. B03
AAGAAGATTAAGTTTCGATAGCTTCAAACATTTTAAGTAGTTCTGGTTTAGCTTTTTCAAACCCTCTATGACATCGCATACTATGTTTTTCAATATAATTATGGAATTGCGTGACTAAATAACGTTTAAGCGATTCCTCATTCGGAAATTGCTCTTTAGCCTTGATATGACGTTTGATTTGCTTATTAAAAGACTCTATTAAATTCGTAGAGTAAATACTTCTTCGAATGGAAGCTGGAAAATCAAAAAACGTTAGGAGTTGTTCATGATCCATTACATTTTTAATAACAGATGGATAAAGCTTTTGCCATTTTTCCCGAAATTGTTCAAGTTGAGATTCAGCTTCAGTACGATTATCAGCTTGATATACCTTTTTAAAGTCATTAGAGATTTCTTCACGATCACTAACTCGGACTTTTTTGGAAATATTTCGCGAAACATGAACACAGCAAACTTGATGCTTCGCTTTAGGGTAAACACGATGAATCGAATCGGTCATCCCTTTAAGCCCATCAGAGACAAACAACAGAACGTTTTTAACGCCTCGTTCACGAAGGGACGAAAGCATCTCTT
>NZ_JBQQCO010000104.1:0-537 GCF_052246295.1 Piscibacillus sp. B03
AGCAGGCTTATCCCTGCTCTTCGACTTTCTTAATTAATGGTCGTCCTGCTTTGTTATGAGAAGAAGATAATTCATCTAATCGTTCTTGACTTACCTTCTTATTGGCAGGTTTCGGGAAACGATCACCTTTGAAGTATTCTTTATCTTCTTCTAAATCTCGAAAGCTTTCGATCACTTCATATTTTGCTTTGGCCATATTCGCCACCTCCTGTATCGCTTCAACATATTTAATGGATGCTTTGGTTGCATCAACGTGATTAAATGAATCATGAAATGGTTTTTTATGCGTGTACTTGCCTTTAAAAAATAATGGCTGGTGATCATTGAGAACACCAGCATTATGATATATTTTCTTTTTAAAGTATTCGCTCACATCATCTGTTGGCCAACTAAAATCAAGCTCACTTGATACGACAACGTCTTTATTGAAGTCATAGACATTCCAAAGTTGAGCCCACATTTCAGCACACCATTTTTGAATATCCGTTTTGGATTGACTCAATAACTTGTAAAGCGTTATAGAATCACGATACACCT